>JABACA010000025.1:41695-43726 GCA_014237975.1 Mariniblastus sp.
CTGACCGCTTCGGTGAGAATGGGAGATCTTGATTCGGATCGCAATCTCGATCTGGTCGTCGCCAATGGTCGGCACTGGCCGCAACAAAATTTCATTTTTCTGAACCATGGACGCAGCAGGTTTTCGGTGCAGCGCCGGCTGGGGCATGACCTGGAAACGACCTATGCAACGGAACTGGCCGATCTGGATGGCGATGGCGATCTCGATATCGCGGTTGGAAATGATATGGCACCCAACCGAATTTTTTTAAACGACGGCAAAGGGCAGTTCGATGAAGGCACTCCCTTCGGACCGATAACCGGTATACGCAGCCTGGAGCTGGCCGATCTCGATCTCGACGGCCACATCGACATCCTCTCCGTCAGCCGTGGAAGTGCCAACCTGTATTTTCTCAATGACGGGACCGGCAAATTTGCTCCAGGTCGACCCTTTGGCACTGGCAACGATTCCACCATCGACGTGGCCGTCGGCGATTTCAACCAGGACGGCCACCCGGATTTGGCACTGGCCAATCGGGATGGTCAATCAAACTCCATCTTGATCAACGACGGGCAATTAAATTTTGATCAACGAATAACGATTGGAAAGAGCCTGGAACAATCGAGATCCATTCTGTTTGCAGATTTCAACCGAGACGGTCAGCTCGACGTGGCCGTCGCCAATATTGGTTCAACTAACAAGATTTACCTGGGAAATGGCGGAACCGGATTCGACCGAACCATTGCCTTTGGCCAGCCTACCGGCAATTCCTACAGCATGGTCGCCGCCGACCTGGATAACGACCAAGATCTCGATTTGGTGATCGGCAATGTTCAGCAAGCGAATTCGGTGTATCTCAACCAGGGTAACGGGATCGAATTTAAACCAATTCCGTTTGGCGTTTCGGACAGCAACACGTATGGACTGGCCGTCGGCGACCTCAATGGTGACGGGATGAAGGACATCGCCACGGCAAATTCCGGTTCCCCTAACCGCCTGTTCATCAATCGACTCGGCCATCAATAGCTAACGCGACTGGAGTTGTTTCGAATCGAGTCGAACTTCGTTAATAGGTTGGCCATCCATCTTTAACCAGGTAGCGACCAACGTAGCTGGCTGGGAACGATTATCAGCGACGATTCGCAGAAACACGTTAGGCACCGGTTTGCCCCAGACCAGGTTGGGATGGGGAACATTGAGGGAGGGGATCGTGCTGTCATGCATTGGCGAGACGATGAACTGCCAAAGTGGGTAACCGACCCGGTCGTCGTATCGCAGCGCGCGGGACGCGTGAATGTCTCCGCCCATCAGAATGACACCGCCAATTTTCTTGTCGCGGATAAATTCCAGCAGTGCATCCCGCTCATGGACATAGGTATGCCAATCATCCTTTTCACCATTCGTCTTATCGTCCCAGATCTGCCCACTGGCGATAATCTTAAATGGCGCGGTCGACTGCTCGAGCCCTTTCAGCAGCCAATTCCATTGCTTTTTGCCCAGGCAGGTTTTTTTGTCAGCGGCGACCGGCGAAGGTTCTGTTTGCGCAAAGTACCTCGCATCGACCAGGAAGACTTCGATTGGACCCCGTCGGAACCGGGTGTAGATGCCCTGTTCTCCATCCCCGAATTGGTCATGCGCACGGTACTCAGTGAAGACCTGCCGTATGATTTTTTTATCCTTCACATTCCCATCCGTGTCGTTGCCCCCAAAATCGTGATCATCCCAGGTACCCCAAATCGGCGTCTGTTTGCCCAGGGCGGCTAACGTGGGGATGCTCAAGAAATCGCGATGACGCTGCCGGTTGAAGTCCCGGTCGGAGGAATCGATATAGGGCGTGTCACCCAATAACACCAGACCATCCACCTGCTGGTCATCGATCTGTTTCCAGATCTCGAAAAAATCGGTGCTCGATGCACAGGAACCAAACGCCAGCGTTACCTTGGCGGGAATATCGTCCCGGGCGGAAGTACGGAACCGACAGTCCGGTCCACCCGCCACTAGCGGACCGTCGCCGTTCGTTTGACGGATTTCGTATTGGTACTCCGTATCCGG
>JABACA010000260.1 GCA_014237975.1 Mariniblastus sp.
GTCCCCGTAAAGTCTGACCGATCTTTCGGAATGGACTCGTCAAACCGGTCGGCCTGTTGCCGGGCATTTTCAATGACGGCTGGCGGAAATTCTTCGGGTAAATCAAATTCACGCATGATGGTCAACGTATCAACGCCAGGTTTTCCGCGCGGCCCCAGTACTTCGACAATCACACCTTCCCCATCCTCGTGCTGGGATGGAAAATTCGCCATTTCGATCACGACCTTGTCACCCACCCGACAGTTTTTTGCCCCGGCGTCGCCCACCAAAACACCGGAGTCGAAAATTCCATTATCAATGTTGACCAGGCCACGTCGTCCGCGCTCGGCATACGTCCCCACGAACCGATGGGTGCGTCGATCCACCACCTCGATCACCCGGCCCCTCACGCGCACATTCGACCCTTGGCGACCGCGCGATACACGTATCCGCACCGTATCCCCATCAGCCGCATCGTGAGTCTTATGTTTGGGGATAAAAATATCTTCGGATCGATCCTTTGCTGTCGCGTCAACCGGCGTAACAAAACCAAACCCGGCCGCGGCCCTTCGAAAAACTCCCTGTATTTCATTCTGTTTTGATTTTTTGCTAGCCTTGAGAATCAAGTGCTTGGGCCCCCAGGCAATTTTCCCCTGCTTTACCAGCTCTTTGATGGAGCGTTTCAATTCGCGCTCGCCGGTCTCATCCAGTTTCAGCTGCCGGGCTATCACCTTGGTCTTGACGGGTTTGTAACCGTCGGCCTGTACCACGTCGAGAATTTTCAATTCCATTTCTTTTTTTGATTTCATATCGTGAGTTTAGAGGAGGTTAGTTCCTCTGACCACTCGGGGTGGCGGTTAGGACTGGGAGCTGGCCGCAAGGTTTTCAGGAAACATGGTCTTCTTCTTTTGAATTAACCAGGTTTGCCAAGATCCACTCCCCAGTCCAACCAGCGGCGATCTCGTGCGCATCCATGCAATCCAGTACCCTGCCAGAACTGGTTCGACGTGGGAAATATTGAAATTGAATTCGAAACCGGCACCCAATGGGAGTCCGTCCGATCAGAAACGAAGATACGGCAGCCCAAAGTCGTTAAAAGGGGGATGAATTACCGGCACCTAACACCGACACGTCACCCTAAACGGGTCAAATTAATTTTAAAACCCAGGTTAGATCCGGAAAAAAAAGACAGCTTCTGTATATTTCAATATAATTGTCATCGCTTGAAACTCGATCCATTTGTTGATGGACTCGATGTTTCGCACTTGCTCTGTTACGGTTTTGGGCCATGCTAAAAATCTGTTTCGTCACATCCGAACTGGCGCCCTTGGCCAAGGTGGGTGGTTTGGCTGATGTGTCCCAGGCGCTGCCGGCCGCATTGGCCCAACTGGGTCACGATGTGCGCGTTATCCTGCCCCGCTACAGAGAACTGAAAACCGATTCCGATCGTCAATTTGTCAACCTTGACAATACCATTGCGTTGGAATTTGGGAGCCGCGCCCATTCATTTCAGATTCTGGAAACGGACTTTCCCGACAAGGATCCCTCGAGCCAAGCGCCCCGGCTTTTTCTCGTTGACTGCCCGGAACTGTTTGACCGAACAGGAATTTATGGCAATCAAGCCGATGAACATCTCCGATTTTTGATGCTCAGCCGCGGTGCCATTGAAATATGCCAACGTCTCAAGTGGGCGCCCGACATTTTTCATGTCAACGACTGGCAAACGGCAATGCTTCCCCTATTACTAAAAACCGTCTATGGCTGGGACAGCCTCTTTCATTCAACTCGATCGGTTTTGACGATACACAACATCGGTCACCAGGGCATATTCCCAACAGATGTACTCGAAGATTTGAATTTGGGAGATGCGGAAACCCTACTCCACCAACAGGACCTGTCAGAGGGGCATATTAATTTTTTAAAGACGGGCCTGCTGTACTCCGACTTACTGACGGCAGTCAGCCCAACCTACGCCAAGGAAATCCAGACCAGCGAATATGGCATGGGGCTGGAACATCTCTTGTCAGCGCGTCGAAGTGTTCTTCATGGCATCGTCAACGGGATCGACACCGAAGTCTGGAATCCTTCAACCGACAACTTGATTCCCGCCCAATTTTCTGCAGCCGACCGATCCGGAAAGCAGCACAACAAGTTCAGTTTATTGGAAACCATGGGCTTGGAGCCAAACCATTCGGCACCCGTGATTGGCATTGTCAGTCGTTTGACGGCTCAAAAGGGTTTTGAAACACTGTACGAATCGATGCCAATCCTGTTGTCAGAAAATGACGTCCGGCTGGTTGTCCTTGGCAGCGGACAGCCGGAATACACCAGGTTTTTCCAGACACTCCAAACACAATTTTCGGACAAAATGGCATTCCACGACGGCTTCAACAACAAATTGGCTCACCTGATTGAGGCGGGAAGTGACATCTTCCTCATGCCCTCCCGTTATGAACCGTGTGGACTGAACCAGATGTACAGTCAGAACTATGGCACGATTCCAGTCGTCCGCAATACGGGCGGCTTGGCCGACACGGTATCCCAATACGATGAAACAACGGGCCAGGGAACGGGGATTCTATTTGACGATTTTACGAACCAAGGAGTTTTGTGGGCCGTTCGACGCGCACTGGAACTCTACCAGGATCCTGAACAATGGTATCAACTTGTCAGTAATGCCATGTTCCAGGATTTCTCCTGGAACAAAAGCGCCCAACAGTACGCACAAATTTTCGAACGTCTAAGCAATTTGTCAGTTTTGAAACGGTAGATTAATGCTGTTTAGCCATCCGTTTCAGATGACATTCGATCGCCGACTTGATCGCGCCTTTAGCAACCGACCGCTTCAGCCTTTATAGATCTTTCGACCGATCGCCGGATTATAGACGGTCCACTGGCTATCGGTGTTGACATCCTCGTCAATCATCTGCTTGGCACAGTGCATTTTCGCATCCAGGTTGTCGAGGTGATGCAGGGCGATCGCCTCCAGAGTCATTGGCAACTTGGGACTGCCAAACTCGTATTGGCC
>JABACA010000261.1 GCA_014237975.1 Mariniblastus sp.
GGGTCCTGGTTGATTCGTTTCACTGCGTATCGCAGTAGATTGATGCCGTCGCGTGGCGAAAAATCAAGTTTCAGTCCATGGGAACGCTGCAGGAATTCAACCGTCATCGCCAGCATTTCCTGGCTGCAAAATGGCAAGTGGTATTCCAGTATGGCCAGCTCGTCTTCGCGGTTTGGAAACTGCAAATTAAGGGTCGGCTGTAACCGACTCAAGATATAGTCGGGTACCTCAAAGGTTGACTCGTCCTGGTTCATCGTAACGGCACAGCGAAAATCCGGATGGGCCTCAATCGTGATGCCTGCCACGATGGATTCGACGTACCGGCGATGGTCCAGAAGAGGAGCCAGAGAAGCCCAGCTTTTCTCATTCATCCGGTTCCCTTCATCGAGAATGCACACACCACCTTGAACCATCGCGGTCACCAGCGGAGAGGCGTGATAGGCAATTCTCCCATTTCCAGATAACACAGGCGTTACCAACAGATCTTCTGGCCGCGTATCGGATGTGCACTGATAGATATAGAGATCTTGGTCTCGATAATCGGCCGCCGCCATACCGAGCGCCGTCTTGCCGATTCCCGGAGGCCCGACTAGCCGCGGCGTGAGCGGCAAGTCTCTATCGTCAACGACGATCCAACATGCCAATACCTGCCGAAGGATCTCATCCTGCCCAATCCACTGGTCGGTTGAAGAATGAGCATGGCCCAGTTGCAATGATACGCCCTGTATGTCAATCCGCTTTCGAGTTCTACTTTTGTCCATGGGATCAACCGTCGTTCAAGAACGGTTCTCGCGTGTTACCTGTTGAATGAAATACCGGGCCGCCAAGTCATTTCCAACAAGCAACTGTCCATTGCTGAAAGTTGATGCCGTGCAGACCCGTTGCTTGTGAACCAAGTTGCTCATCCCAATCGATTATTGCAGATTCCAGTGTTCACACAATTTATGTTGCACCTGGTGCGCTGACTGCTGCCGCAGGGCATTGAGCCGCCCTGTTATTGTTCCTGTGATAGCGCCTTGAGGAATTCAACAAGAAACCCGACTTCCTTGTCACTCAGATTCAATCGCTGTATGTCGTTATCCAGGTTGGGATCCCCCGGGGCTCCACCTTTGTTGTAAAACTCGACAACCTCTCTCAGGGTTTTCATACCGCCGTCATGCATATATGGGGCGGTCAAGGAAATGCCTCGCAACGAAGGAGTCTTGAATTTGAAATTGTCTTTTTCGTCTTTCGTTACTGCGAAACGACCCACATCACGATTGGGATTTTCGAAGTCGACACCGGTGTTATGAAATTTTTCGTCTGAAAATATTTCACCACCATGGCATTTCCAGCAGCCGCCCGAGCTCTCAAAAATCCACATGCCTTGCCGCGCCTCACGGGACAGCGCCCCGTATTCCGAAGCGCGAAACCGATCGACTCGTGTGTTGCCATAAACCAACGTCCGTTCAAAGCTGGCAATCGCCTTGGCCAGTCGCTCTGCAGAAATCACCTGCTCGATCGAATCCGATTCGCCGAATGCCCTGGCGAATTGATCACGATAGCTGCTGTCCGAGCGTAATGACTTCAGTACCGTCTCGATATCGGTTCCAAATTCATCCGGATTGCTAATCGGCGTCAATGCCTGATCCTCCAGGGAAGTCGCGCTGCCGTCCCATAAAAAATGTGTTCCGTAGCCCCGATTAAGTATCGACGGCGCATTCCTTTTTCCCACTCGACCATCAATTCCGACCGCTACCGGATTAGAACTCGCAAAACCCTGGTCTGGACGATGGCAGGTTGCACAGGCAACCGTTCCGTCACGTGATAAAATCTGATCAAAAAACAACCTCCGCCCAAGTTGTACTTTTTCCGGAGTGGTCGGGTTGTTTTTCGGTGCAATCGGCGAAGCTGAAAACCCTTTTGGTATCGCATCGATGGGTAATTCCGTCGGGAGATTGTCTTCGGGAACCGACAGTAAACGTTGGGGTCCGGATTCTTGCGCGGTCACCAGACCGCTCAAGGGAATCAACCAAATTCCGGCCAATAGAACCAGCAGTAACGAGGGCAAGCGAGTGATCAAAATCCTTAATCTCCGAGAGTTTTCCAACGGTCCAATCAAACCCATATTAACATTTTGTGGCCAAAGATGCCCCTCTTTTGCAAAGAGACGCCCATTATTTGGGGAGGTCCACTCTGGCTGTTGGCGTTGGCATCAGTCCCAACTGCAAACTGGCATTCGATTAAACGTATAAATTTGTATAAAATACAGCCGATTTCCGTAAACGGACGAAACTGAAATTAAATTGCCTTAGTTTAATAATCAAACCGTTTTCGGGACTCGTTGCAGTCAATCAATTCAGCCGGCCATTGCGTGCCTCGACATCGGTAATCTGTTTCAACTTTCAACAGGGCATCTTCCCTATGAAGCGTCATTCACTGAATTTCGGATTTCTCATCATAGCGGTCATGGTCGCCGTGTTTCCATTGCGCGGCGAAGACATCAAACCGATGCCCCTGGGCGAGTCCCTGCAAACGTTTGGACTGTCAGATTTTCGTGGCCGCGTATGGCAGTCGACTGATTTCAAAGAATCCAAGTTGCTGGCCCTGGTCTTCCTGGGTACCGAATGTCCTTTGGTGAAACTCTACGCAAGCGAATTAAATGAAATTGCGAGTGAATATCCAAATGATCAGTTGCAAATCATCGGGATCAATTCGAATACGCATGATTCGATGACAGAAATTGGCCATTTCGTTCGCTCGACCGGTATTGAATTTCCTGTCCTCAAGGACGTTGGCAACCGGGTGGCCGACCAGGTCGGGGCCCGGCGAACTCCCGAAGTATTTTTATTCGATGCCGATCGCAGACTGCGATACCGTGGGCAAATCAATGACCGACATAGCTATGGTCAAACGCGGCAATCCGCCAAGCATCATTTTCTGGTCGATTGCATTCAGGCATTGTTGTCAGGAGATGCAGTTGAAACACGCACGACCCAGGCAG
>JABACA010000262.1 GCA_014237975.1 Mariniblastus sp.
GTTTCGAATCGTTGGTGATCGAGTTGGACGGCGATGATCAACTGACGTTTCAGCAATACGACTCTCTGGATGGTTTGGAACCGGAGTTGGTTCAACAGAATTTGTTGCAGAGTGGTTTGTGGACGGCCTTGAGAACCAGGCCGTTTGACAAAGTACCCCGACCGGGTACCCAACCGCATTCGATATTCGTTACCGCGATCGGAATGTCCAACCCTCTTTTTATTTGATAAACCATGTTACTTTACCCAAGGCTCCAAGCCGGTCGTCACGTCGTTTTCCGCATCGCCGTTTAATCTGCCTAAGACCATCGTAGCGACATCGTGAAATTTTTCACATACTCGATCGGCAGAAAATCACGCATTTGACCTGAGCGTGAAACTGATCTTTCCGTCCAAAGACCGCGTCTAGCAAAACGCCGATGATAGGCAATATCCAATTTAAGGCAACATCACCCATCAAAACGTTTCTAAAACGCTCGAGGAACCAGCCGCCCTGGCAGACGAGGCACACCTATTAGAAGTAATCAAATGCCGTCGCAATTGACGTAAAATGAGGCCAGGGCGATAAAAACGGCTCGCTCCAAGAGCCATTCTCCTTGGGCCCATCCATTTTTTTCCGGCCAGCTAAGGCCTTTGGATCTGCCCCAATCTGCGGATCAAATCAGAAAAACTGTGTTCTTTGCACAACTCTTCCAACCGTTTATGGAGTTTCCGAAGTTTTGTTCCAGCCACCACATCCGCCTGACTACTCTTCCTGAACCGGACGTACGAATCGACACACAGACGTGCATTGGGCGAATCCAGGGTCTGACCTGCCAATTCGTTCAACGTTTCGACCTTGAGATCGACCACATCGAATTTTGCCCAAACCCGCTGTTCCTCAACCGACTCCAGGGCAAGATCGACGTTTCCCCCCTGGACCGCCAGCTGCCGGATCATTTCGCACATCGCATTACGCTTCAGATTTTCCGATTGGTCCAGCAAATCCATCTCGGACGCCATTCGCTTAGACACCGTCTCGCATTCCTGGGGAGACAGGGAAGCGAGTCGACTAGGTAATTCAAATTCTTTCTTCAGATCACGGATTTGACTTTGCAACCGGTCCTGGTCCAGCAATCTTACAGGAGAGGCAGGACTACCAATCTTCTCCAAATCCGTTTTTAAGTAATCCCGCAAGTATCCCAAGTCGTGCCCGTCCTGTTCTGCCAAGGCAATGCAAGTCAAAGCGCGGTCACGGTACTTTAAATCAACACGACGATTGACAGCGTAAAAGGTTGCTTTTTGGATATTCCAGGTAGGAACATCTTCCTTCTCACCGGATTCTGCCAAATCCATGGCCAATCCAGCCGGCATCTCCAGGTAACGGTACCGCAGGTTCTCGCCGGACGACCGGATGATGATGTAGTCATCACCCGTATCAACGACCGTGATAAACCTTTGTCCACTGTTATCGATTGCGATATCGCCATCGTTTTCTTTACCACTGGCAATCACCTGATCCCAAAATCCTTGCAGATTGTCAGACATTTTCTCAACAGCTGAAGCCAACTCGATCAGCTCCCGACTCTCGTCGCTCAGGTTTTCATCGACCGGATCACCCTCGATGATCGCCTTGGCCTGCCGCCCGGCTTCGGCGGCCATGTCCAAATTTCTTTGATAAAGATTACGATCAGCCCGCTGGATCAGCCGCCGAAACTTAGCTTTATCACCAAACGACAAAACACGGGCTGGTTTATTCGTGGCACCGTCATCATCGGGCGAGTCGGTATCGGTGGATTCCGGATCCATCGTCTCATCCTTGGGGGAGTCGGACCCCGTTGGTTCAGGGTCTGGCTTGACAGAATTGGTTTCCCCATTGTCAGACCCACTGTTACCCGTAGCGGAATTCGTCGGCTCATTTTCCGGCTTGTTTTCCGGCTTGTTTTCCGGCTTGTTTTCCGGCTTGTTTTCCGGCGTCACCACCGACGGCCGTTTCACGGCTGGCGAATGGTTATCGTCGCCCTTACCCGGGTCGGCACCTTGGTCTTTATCCGTCGGGACGACCGTCGTTGTCGCGCCCCCAGCCAGCTGAGTCTCACCGTTCATCTCCATGTATTTGAACAGGAAAAACAGTAACCCAGCCACACCGACAACAAAGAAGAACATGCTCACCAACGGAAGCATCATGGAACGTTTTCCGCCCCGCTTCCCCTTGGGCCTGACCTTGAATTTGCCACTAAACGGTCGTTTGTGTTTCAGGCCGCTGACCGGATCATAGTCACCCCCGGCTCTCCCGCCCGGCTCTAAATCACTGGGTCTCTTGTCCTTTGGTTCGGTTGGCGAGCTTAAGGGAACCGCCAACGGAATATTGGATGGGTCGTCCACATCGATCGGTTGGGCCACGGCCGGTGTTTTGTCAGTTTCTTGCTCATCCGCTTCGGATGATTCGACCGATGAGCCAGGCAACTGGGGCGGCAACAAGTCGTCCTGGGAATAGGTTTGCCGGGCAACGCTGGGCTCGCGGCGATTACTGGTTTGATGATTCGATTTTGAACTGGCCGCCGCATCCAGTTTCAGGTCGTAGGCTTTCCTGCGGTCGGGGTCGCCAAGGACGGATCGGGCCTTTTCGATGGCCGCAACCACCTTTTCCAATTGAGCCGCATCCTGATCCGGATCCCCAGCTTTTAACTGTTCCAGTCGCGCTTGGGCCGCCAACTCAATCTGTTTTACGTCCGCGGACCGGGGCACTCCCAGTAATTTGTAATGATGCGGTCGGCTGGATTTAATACCAAGCAATCGATAAAAAGGGTTTTTTGATTTCTTCATTTTTACCATATGTTGGAGGGCGTCGAATCACCGCCAAAACGGTTCTGGCACAGGTGCCAACCAGAGGCGACTACCCAACTTCCTGTTACCGAGTGATTTCCAGAAGTATTATCGTACTAAAGGTTCGCCTGAAATTCTAATGCCCGTTTTTACAGTGGTCGGTTAATTTCCTCTC
>JABACA010000263.1 GCA_014237975.1 Mariniblastus sp.
AACGTTTCCGCGTATTACTCGGGAAACAGGTCTGTTTCGAAAACCATTTGAACTGGCGTGCCGCAAACCGGCAGCGTAGTTTCTTTGCCAAAAACGTCACGTCTCATCGTGGGGACCGGCATTTTGATTAAACTGGGACGAGTAATTCGTGGTACGCATTGGGGTAGATGGCGGGTGGAATGATTAACCAGTTCCTGTTCGGAATCATGTTGTCCCTGGGGGTCGGGTTGGGCGATGCCCAGGTGACCGTTGACCTGACGCATGAATTAAGCATTGGCGGGGTGCATGAATTGCGCCGAGCGCGTTATTTCAACACCCACAATGCGCCTCGCTGGGGTGCGATTCCCAAAGGCTTGCACGAGGTTCTGGAAAAGGAATGGCGAACGACACCCGGCCGTTCGATGTGGCACTTGAAGAGTGCGCCACGAGATCCGGATCGTCCGGATCAAATCGCCAGTCAGTTTTTCGAGCGTCCGCTGGCCGGTTCGTTCGGCTTGAAAGGCTGGCAAGCTGATCACCCCAACACGGATATGATACTGGCATTTGGCCGGTTTCCCCCGTTCATGTCGGTGCAGGGTCGGAAACATGGCGGCACCCCCAGGGACTTTGCCGCCGCCGCCGCTACCCTCCAGCGTGTCCTGCAGAATTTCCAGACTCACGCCGGTTGCGGCCCCGCTTATGTCGAAGTCCTCAACGAGAGCGATATTCCCCAGAACTTTTGCTGGCATTGGGACGACGACGCGTGGGAAAAGAACTGCGCGTATCACAACCTCGTCGCCCAGGCGATCAAATCCGAATTTCCCGAGGTGTTGGTCGGTGGACCGGCGCAATGTACTGTCCGTTACCACCTCCGTGATTTCCAGGCCTGGAACCGGCAACTCGGTTATTTCATCGCCAACAGTGGCGAGCAGATGGATTTTCTCTCGTTCCACGTTTACGACTTCAAGGTATTGCAGAGTGAGGCGGATCGGCGAGGAGGTCCGGGGGGCGACAGTCGGTTGGCCAGCGGGCCGCGCATCGGCGCCGTGTTTGACCTGGTAGAACAGACTTGCCAAGCGGAACTGGGCGCGATGAAACCGATCGTGGTTTCGGAGTATGGCGGGCTGGGGCAGGAAAAGCAGTTCAAGTGGGAAGGGACCCGTGCCGAAGCGGAATGGATGAATCTGCGCGCCTGTAACGCCCTGCTGGTCGACCTGCTCGGCATGCCGGATCGATTGCTGAAGTCCGTTCCCTTCATGATGCCGGTGGCGCCCTGGAATGAAGATTACTCCTTCCTTCTCTGGCGAAAACAGGACGACGGTCATTTGGCGAGAACGTCCCTGACGCGGTTTTATGAACTGTTTCGTGATTTGGAGGGTGGGCGAATCCCGGTCACGTCTTCCCAGCGCAATCTCCGCGCGCAAGGTTTCCGTGATGGCCAAGTCGTCCACCTGGTGCTGAATCATATGGGAGATGAGGCCGTGGAGATCGAGCTGGACCATCTGCTGCCGGCGGACCTCTCCTACGTCGAGGCGACACGCAGCAGCGTCGCTTTCGTGGACGGCCAGGTTCGTTACGTCAACGATGAACCCCTGGTAGATGTTTCGCGGGTTCGCCTGTTGCCGGACGAAACGGCCTGCCTTCGTTTTCGCTTAAACCGAATGCCGAAAAAACAGCCACGGATCGATGAGCGCCGGGTTTACGCCCAGGAGCGCATCGTGCCGATCACGGGTGAAAACCAGACATTTACAATCGCCATTCCCCCACAAGAACTGGAACAGTTGGCCAGCGCGACACTCCGGCTGGGGGTTGCTCGAACCGGTGGTTTTCAACAGAACCCGGTAAGTTCATTGCAGGGTGAACCGCTTCCGGTTGAGTTGCAATGGTCGTCCGGGGTGCCCACGTTTTGGGGAACGGTCGAAATTCCCCTCGATGCGGCTCGACTCAGGGCGGAAAATGAGCTCGCGTTCCAATTCGACAAGCCGGGCGGACAGATCAGTACCGTTTCCATCGTTTACCGCGTGGCGGTCGGTTCCCAGGTGACGAACGAAGATTGAGCCAGGTTCGGGTTGGATTGGCCGGTCTTGTCTTGTTTACTCGGCAAGCGACCTGCCGCGGGTCGAGACTTGAATCAGGGTAGCGAAAACGACCGCCCGAAAATCGGCCTCGTGCTCCTGGTCAATTGGTTCGTGAGGCGGAAAACACCTGGCCGCTGTCCGTGGGCAGACCGATCGGTTTGAAATCGACCACGGGTACAGCCGTCCGAATGGAAAGTCGAGAGGCGCCCTATTTCGCTAAGCCGACCAGCCTCGCTTCAAGATCAAGGGGCGATCTGGCTGGCTGACGCCAGCAAATCGTCAACGACGGGGGCCCCGCCCCAGGGAAAATGGAATTTCCGAACGGGCCGGCGCCGTCCGTCTCACCCACCGGGGGGATGATCAAGTCGCCGTCGACGGCGGGGCTGCCCCTCCCGCATATTCCGCGAATCAGCCCCGGATCTTGATGATTCGCGAGGCTGGAGCGGGGGCCTGTCGGTCGATGGAATGGTGGAAAACTCGGAAAATAGCGGCGAAAACGTGAAGTTTCCTGTTCGCACAATTTTTCTGTAACAAGTCAGTTGTGTTTCCGCTTGGATAGAAAGAGCAATTCTTTGTCGCTTCAACAAGGATTCCAATCATGGCCAATATGAAAAAGAGATTCGCCACGTTCTTTCTGTTTTCCATCCCCTGGTTCAGCCTGATGACACCTGCCTGTTTCGGGGATGGCGTGGTCGAACTCAGACAAGTCATCGGAGGACAAACAGTCCTCTATATTCAGGGGTGGCAATTCCGGGACGAATGCTGGATTAGGAGGGTCAGTACCCATCGAGTGGAGATCGAGCTGCATGTGAAGGACTACCGGGGCGACCATGATGTGGTTAGACGAAGATTCAACCTGGATGATTTTGAGTACATCTCATTTCACGGGTTATCTGGTAATGATTATCTTGTGAACATG
>JABACA010000264.1 GCA_014237975.1 Mariniblastus sp.
TTTGGGAATCCCCAGTACGGATTCACCTTCCTGCCACCGATCAGTGGCAGCAAGCCTCTCGAGGCGTTCCCCCCGGGTCATCACATTTCGCTGCTTGATGCCGCCCGCTTTGATTTTTAGACTCTTGTCGATTGTCATCGGCGTAAACCTTGGTTTTTGAATTATGAACGAAAAATTATAGGGATAGGAGACGCCCGCCACAAGGGCTAAAAACGGTTCAGCCGGCTCGCCAAGTCGTGCATAATGGCCTCAAAACGTGTAAAACGGGCGTTTGATATCAAGTCCGTGATGACTGGACGAATGTTCGTGCACGCGGTTAAATCGCGACAGAATCAGATTGGCATCGGCCATTCTGAGCAGAGCAGACAGGATGGACGCTAATGCGAATTGGGGTTTTTTGTAGCGGCGGTGATGCTCCGGGCATGAACGCCTGCGTGATGGCGGTGGTTCGAGCGGCAAGCCGTCATGGGCATCAGGTGGTTGGAATCAAACGCGGTTACCAAGGGTTGCTGGAAGAGGACTTTTTCCTGAACACCGAAGGGCTCCCGATATTGACGTTACGGCGGGCCTCGATTTGGTCCCAATTTGGTGGCGCCTTTCTGAGGAGTAGTCGTAGTGACGAATTCCGGACCGAGACGGGTCAAAAGAAAGCCGCTGAAATATTACGTCGCAACAATATCGATGGATTGATTGCAATCGGTGGGGATGGCACATTTCAGGGCGGCGTTGCGTTGGCTGAGTTTTGGGATGGTCAATTTGTGGGTTGCCCGGGGACCATTGATAATGACCTGATTGGAACTGATTATACAATCGGTTTTTCCACGGCCGTGCAAACAGCAGTGGAAGCAGTCGATAAAATTCGTGATACGGCCTGGAGCCATGACCGCATGTTTCTGATTGAAGTGATGGGTCGTCACAGCGGTTACATTGCGGCTTACACTGCCATTGCGACGGGTGCTGATGCGGTAGCGATTCCCGAAACGGAAACTGACTGTAAGGGGATTGTGAAATACCTGAGTTATTTGAAGTCCCAAGGAAAGAATTCGACCATCATGATTGTTGCCGAAGGAGATGAGCGTGGTGGCGTGGCCGAGATTATCGAGCAGCTCAAACTTGAAAATTGTCCCTATTCAATGCGGACCGTCGTTCTGGGCCATTTACAAAGGGGCGGGTCGCCGACGCCGGAGGATCGGCGACGGGCAATGCAAATGGGATCAGCCGCCGTCAAGGCTGTCCTGAATGGACAGACGGGCGTGATGGTGGGCACTCGCGATGAGCATTGCATGCTCACACCTCTGGTCGAGACATTCGCAACCCATCGCAAGATACCACCAAGTGTGCTTGAGTTGATTCAGGAAATGACAGGTTAGAGGTCATGGCAAATGAAATAACCATGGTTGGGATAGCAGGCGCTTCGGGTTCTGGCAAGAGTGTGTTGGCGCAGCTTGTTGCCCAACGGCTAAGCAAAAAATACGGCACCGAACAGGTCGTTATTTTGCAGGAGGATTCCTACTATCGATCCCGCGATCATTTGACGTTCGAGCAACGAGAGCAGATTAACTACGACCATCCGGAAGCGATCGAGCACTCCTTGTTGGTTCTTCACTTACAGCAATTGCGGCAAGGGAGTCCGATTGACGCACCTCAGTACGACTATGCCATTCATAATCGCAAGAGAGAATCCCTTCGATTGAAACCACCCCGCCTGCTGGTTGTCGAGGGCATTTTGGTTTTGCATGACCAGCAGATTCGCTCCCAGTTGGATCTTTCCGTGTTTGTAGATGTTCCGTTGGACATCTGCTTGGCAAGAAGGCTTGATCGAGATGTCACTGAACGTGGGCGGACCAGCCAGTCAGTCTTGGAGCAATTTCAAACAACCGTTCGACCGATGTATTTCCAGTTTGTCGAGCCAACCCGGCAGTCAGCGGATATCATCGTTCCCGGAGGTGGCGAAAATCTTAAAGCGATTGAACTGCTGAACGCGTTTCTCGAAACCGTGCTTGATGACGCACCTGCTGCGGGTACCGCCAGTCAGGGCACGTGGAGTCCTTAATCTGGCCTGTCATTGTCGAAGGGGCTGGGGAATTCCGGGGATGGGACCCGAGCCGCTTGCGCAATTCCAAGCATTTCTTGCAGTTGTTCAGGCTCATCATTGACCAGGTTTTTTGTTTCACCCAAATCATTCTTCAGATGATAGAGCTCCGTTTTGATCTCACCTTTTTTGTTGGCATTGCGATATAGCTTCCAGGGGCCGGAGCGAACAGATTGCTGGTTACCCAGCTCCCAATAAAGATAGTCGTGCTGTTGTTGTTGCCCGGTGTCCAGCAGAGTTGGCAGCAACGAGACGCCGTCTATATCGTCGGGGGTTTGGGCCCCTGTCAATGCCGTCAGGGTGGGCAGGACGTCCTGGAATCCAGATACCATGTCGGTGGTTGAACCTGGTTTGATTTTCCCAGGCCACGCCGCGATCATGGGAACCCGGATACCTCCCTCGTGAAGACTGACTTTTAAACCCCGCAACGGGCCTGCTGAATCAAAAAACGCAGAGTCGGTCCCGCCGTTAAATGTCGGTCCATTGTCGCTGGAAAAAATGATCAACGTGTTGTCATCCAGGCCTAGGTTGTGAACCGTTGAAATGATCTTGCCCACATTACGGTCCATCCGGCTGATCATTCCGGCATACGCCGCTCTGGGCGAGGGGTGCGGCAGGTAACCATTTGTCCCCAGGTAGGGTGAGTCCTCGAATTGTCCCAGATACGGCCGTAAAGAGTCTTCGGGGACCTGAATCGCAACATGGGGAATAGGCGTGGCATAGTAAAGAAAGAAAGGCTGGTCACGGTTTTCCTCGATAAATTTCAAAGCGTGTTCGATCATCCTTGTACCGCGGGACAGCGGACCTCTTTTCTTGGACCTCAAAGCCGAGCCGCTGG
>JABACA010000265.1 GCA_014237975.1 Mariniblastus sp.
CGGTTAAACGTGTACAGGTGATCGGGCGGCCAGAATTTCAGATGATCGAGCCCTAGTTTCTTCGCCTTGTAGAAATTGGAGGCCGGCGTCTCCAGCATCAATACGCCACCCGGCTTGAGAACGCGACGCCATTCGGCCATCACCTCCAGCACGTTGGGAATATGTTCGATCACATGCCAGTTGGTGACCAGGTCAAACGTGTCGTCGTCAAAGGGCAACTGAATACCGTCAATTTTGTAGGCATCCAGACCATCCTGCCGACAATAGTCGACCGCCGACTGGCTGATGTCGACACCCGACGCGTTCCACCCCATTTGCGTCGCCGAACGCAATGTCGCGCCCACCGAACAACCCACATCCAATATGCGGGCCTCGGCCGGCAGGTAGCGAGCGGCTGCCCCCAACCGAATCGTGGCCGTCATCAATTTGCCGGGCAACCGTTTGGCATAATGTTCATGGTAATTGCGTTCGTAGACGGTTTCCGTTTCCAGGATCCCTTTTTGATACAGGTCGCACTCGGGACACCTCAACAGGTAATGGCCCGGCTTATTAACAAACTCGACCAGCCCTTGATATTCACAGTTTTCACAGATTTCGTTGGTTGCGGCTGCCATCATCTCTCCAGGAAACGTACCAGTAAGACAGGCCAATCTTAGAACCATTTACGAGAGCTACCAAGCTTGATCTGCCACGATGCTAGCGGTCCGTTGGTGCCGATTGGCTGGCCCATCCGAACAGGAATTCACTTTCCCGGCACGCTACCTGCCGGCGTCGACCATTGACTGCCCGGTTTGGCACCCTGTTCAATCAATAATGGAAGAATTCCCCCGGTGCCCGACAGCCGCGCGTCGGCGGCGACCGCCCGGTTAACCACATCCAGCGGCGTGACCACCTGGCCATCGGCGCCCACCGAATGCGCGTTCACATCGGCCCCCTGCTCGATCAGAACTTCCACAATCGATTGATACCCGCGCGAGGCAGCTTCGTGCAGCGGGGTGTAACCGTCCGCCGCGGCCTGGTCGACGTCGGCTCCCTGCTGGATCAGGTACTCGGCCACCGCAAGACGGTCGGCCTCCGGAATCTGCCAACTGTCCCAAATGCTGTAACGCAGTGCGGTCCGGCCGACCGAATCCTGTACGTTCACATCGGCCCCGTGCTCCACCAGCAGTTTGACGATCGCCAAGTGACCCCGCCAGGCAGCGTCGAACAGGGGGGTTGCGCCCAAGGCGTCGAGTTCGTTGGGATCTGCACCGGGTAAAAAGTAGTCCACGACTTCCAGCTGACCCGCGCCGGCCGCCGCATGTAGCACACCGCCCGTATCCGCGCCCACGCGAGTCCAACGACGAACCCTCGCCATATCCCCCTTGGCAGCAACCACCTGCAGGGACGTTTGGCCCATCTTGTTGACCGAGTCGATCGGCACACCGGAATCCCGCAGTTCAGCGAATCGTTGCCAATTTTCGTTTTTGGCCGATCGAACCAGTTCCTCACCAGCTGCGGAGGGATTAAGGGGGAACTGGTTCGGTCTCTGGCCAGGTTGAAGGGTCGGGCCGCAACTTGCCAACAGGACGCTCAGCAACAGGACGCTCAGCAACAGGATCAACCCGGGCAGCGCCCCAACATCCCAGCCAGGATGTCTACGCCGTCGGTCGCCGTCATCCACTCGGTCGCCCAAGCGCCCCATGATTATTTCCCCTCGCGGTCGTCCCCTAACAGGGATGAAAGATTCACCGCATGCTCGATCTGCCGTTTCCCCTGCACATCAATAATATTCATCGTCAGCGTGGGATCAACCTTGGACCAATCGATTTCCAGCATGCCGAAGTGATTTGACCGAAAGGGTGGCCCGACCCGGTAGCGGTTCGGCTCGACATTATGCCAATCCTCGGTAATCCCACTGGCCGTCACATCGTACAGCGGGTAGAGCCCTGGAAACTTGCGCTTGGATATCTCTCCCCAATGCACGTCGCCAGAAATAAAGACGACCCCGTTGGCGCCCGTTTTGCGGATCAGATCCAGCATCCGCTGCTGTTCCCGGGGTAAATTGGTCCACGACTCCCAGCCGTTGTATTCGTGTCCAAACTGGATCGAGGAACAAATAATTCGCAGGTCCGCTTTTTCCCGCAAGACACCCTCCAGCCATTGCCACTGTTCATCTCCCAGCAGCGTTTTATCTGCATCGTCCGGTTGATAATCATTCTTGTAACGCGAATCAGGGTTATTTTCCTTGTTGTTTCGTTTAAGCGGATCCCGGAACGTACGGGTGTCCAACAAGATAATTTGAAGTGTGTGTTTTCCATCGGTAAATCGATGAGAACCGTAGATGCCGGGATGCTGTCGACGGGGACTGTTTCCCGGCACCCGCCAGAAGTCCATGAAGATCTGCTTCGACTCCTCTTTGAATTCATACTCTTTGCCCGCATCATTCCAGCCATAGTCGTGATCGTCCCAGACAGACAACACGGGCACAGCCGAACGAAGCGCCTGGAATTCCTGCTTGCTCCCCAACTGCCCGTATTTTTCAGTCAACACGTTCATATCGCGCGTATCGCCGTAGATATTGTCGCCCAGGTAAATAAACAGATCCGGTTGCTGCTGGACCACGGTCTCCAGTACAGGCTGATCCTTGTTCTGGTTACTGCAGGAACCGAAGGCAATTTTCGAAGGAAGCGACACAATCGCGGCCACGCCCTTGACCTGAGGAATTTTCGCCTGTTGGGCATCAACCTGACTGTACTGCAATCCCCACAGGGTTGTGGTTAATAGAAGGGTCTGAAAGCTTTGTTTGAATCGGTTCATTTTCTTGTCAATGGTCCTGTTCCATGAAATGCATACGGGTCGCCAATGCGCACACGTTTTCCACCGTTTGC
>JABACA010000266.1 GCA_014237975.1 Mariniblastus sp.
AACCGACAAACGGTCTTTTTTGCCGCTTCTCAAGGTTGGGCGTTGGGCTCCGATGACCCCCGATAATCAAAAACAACTACGGCACCTGGACCAAGTTGGCATCAGCTTCCTGATTTTGGTATTGCTGATTGTCGGCGTCGGCTTGAGTCGCATCCAAACCAATACCGAAGACGTCATGACCTGGCTGCCGGACAACTCTTCGGCCAGGGACGCCTATGAATTATTTCAGGAGAATTTTACGTCAGACGATTTCATTGTGCTGACCTGGGACGATTGCACTATCCAGGATCCCAGACTGGCAGCGCTGGCCAACCGAATTCGGACTTCTGAATCAGCTCCACTGATTGAACGTGTCATTACGGGCTCCGATGCGCTGCAACGCTTGGAAACGGAGCTTGAATTCAAACGAAGCGAAGCAGTTGCCGCGCTGCGGGGCGTTTTTTTTGGAATGGAAAACCCCCGCAAGACTTGCCTTGTCGTCGAACTGAATTTGCAAGGCACCAACAATCGCGGGGCCTTCATGAAGGCTTTGTGGCAAACGATCGATGAGATGCCAGACCTCAAGGGGACAAAGATCTCGATTGGCGGCTATCCCTATTTGGCGAATTACTTTGATTTGCAGATCAAACAGAGTTTCTTGAAGATGCTGTTACCCTCCATCGTGGTTGCGACGGTCGTTGCACTGCTCTGTCTGCGAAATCTTGTTTTAACAATCATCGTGTTTTCCACCGCAGCCTTAGCAGCCGCTGGCAGCATTGCCTTTCTTCCCATCTGCGGTACCAAGTTGGGTGGACTGTCATCGATCATCCCCATCTTGACCTTTGTATTGACGATTTCAGGTTGTCTTCATTTGATTCGTTACAACCTTGAATCGATAGGCAACCCATGGAAATTACTCCGTATTGGTTGGAAACCATGTACCATCTCCGCGTCAACAACGGCCATTGGAATGTTGTCGCTGACGAGAAGTAATTTTCCGGCAATTCGCGACTTCGGTTTTTTCTGCGCTGCAGGCGTGCTCTTTTCATTAGCTTTCCAACTGATCGTCATCCCATGGCTGTTGACCCGCTTTGGCCAATCCGGGTTGAATCGACTCGCCCGTAAAAACGCAGACAGCCAATTTTGGCCTGCTCTGTTGATCGTCACGAATCGCTACCGATGGTGGGTGTTAAGCGGAACGTTGGGAGTGATTGCCGTTTCCCTGTTTGGATTAGTTCAACTACGGGCCAGCGTCGAAATTGATGGATTTTTTGAACCCGACTCGCCGGTGGTGCAGAGCATCGCAAACCTGGAACGCCAACTGGGACCGCTGGATCAAACTGAGGCGATCGTCATTTTCAACCAGGCCGACCCCGACGACTTTGTCCAACGCTACCAGTACGTCCGCCGCTTGCAGGCAGCCTGGCTAAAATTGGACCAGGTCGATGTGGCGCATTCGCTGCTGAACTACCTGCCCATTGAGCCGAAACAGTTAACCGGTCCAAGTCTCATTAAACGAACCATTTTCCGCCGAAAGCTCAAGTCGCAACGGGACACACTGGCCAACGGCTTGTTTCTGAAAGTGAAGGGCGATCAGGAAATGTGGCGGATCAGTTTGAGGTTTCCTTTTACCCAGCAAAGTGATTTTTCCCAACTGGCAGAATCCGTCCGGCAGGTGGCTCAATCGCAGGCCCGGGCATACTCCGCCAACGATTCAGAATTCACAGCACCGGAATTTCTGTTTTCGGGCAAAACATTCCTGTTTCATCATGCCCAGGAAACGCTCCTTGGCGACCTGTTCAAGAACTTTCTGCTGGCATTCCTGATCATCACCCCGTTACTGATCATCGTCCTCCGTTCGATTGGCCTGGGCCTGGTGGCCATGATTCCCAACGTGATGCCAGCACTGCTGGTGTTCGGCACCCTGGGACTGATCAGTATCCGGGTCGATTTGGCCATCGCCATGACCGCCTGCGTTGCCCTGGGAATCGCGGTGGACGACACGTCTCATTTCCTGATTCGATTTCGCGAGTTTGGCGGCGGATTATTCAAGGTTTCACCCGAACTAAGCAAGGCAATTCAACAATGTGGACCCGCCATGTTCCATACCACCCTGATCAGTTGTGCAGGTATTTTTTGCTCGTATTTCGGCGGACTGCACGTCTTGTCTCGATTTGCAGCAACCATTTCCATTTTGTTGATCGTGGCACTGGTTGCCGACGTACTGGTGTTGCCAGCCATCCTGTTCAGCATCAACCGTTTTGGAAGCGGGCAACGTCCGTTGCGCGAAGATTAAGCTGCTGTTACTTGATTTCCCGAATCTTGATGTTGCGCCATTGAACCGAGAACGGCCCCTGTTTCTTGCCAATCCCGTGCACTTGGAGTCCGATGAAACCCTTTGGGTGGGACTTCAACTTGGCGTCATCGGTAAGGTCCTCGACTTGCACACCATTGATCCAGGTTTGAATACGTGGACCTTTGGCGATCACTTTGTAAGAGTTCCATTGGTCATTCTTGAAGTGATCGTGGTTCGCTTTGTGCTTCTCCGCGGGGGACATCCAACCGCCGCAGGCTTCGCCGTAGATGAGACCAGCCTGTCCGGGACCTGATTCAATTTCCACTTGCGGTCCGTTCACTCGACCGGTGGGCTTGTCCTTGGTCTGCGAGCGGATTTGTACACCTGAGTTGAGTTTGTTGTGTACTTTAACTTCGAATTGCAACTCGAAATCACCATATTCCTTGTTGGTACACAGAAACGAATTAGGGCTTCCGGTCGCGATCCCCACTCCGCAGATCGTTAATTTCCAATCGCCAACGCTCGGCA
>JABACA010000267.1 GCA_014237975.1 Mariniblastus sp.
TTAGTCACAAAATTGGCGGTTTTGTCTTTTCTGGGCTTACCGGTTGGGATACACAGTTTTCTCAACACTCTGGCTAGCTTTAGCCATCCATACATGAATAAAACTTCACTGTGATTAGTAAGAAACAACATTCCAAATCATCGAGAGCGAAACCACTGGGCGAATTGACAATCTTTGTATTTATCGTGATGGGATCACATTGCGCTGCAGGACAGTCAACCAATTTCAATCGAGATATCAGGCCCATACTTTCGGACAACTGCTTCAAATGCCACGGACCTGATGCCGCAGTGCGAAAAGGCGGGAGCAAGACACTCGGGGGGCTTCGACTCGACACGCAGGATGGCGCGTATCTTTCTCATGAAGGCATGACCGCAATCGTGCCTGGGAATCCGGAAACCAGCGAACTGATGCGCCGAATCGAAGCGAATGACGACAACCGCATGCCGCCCGCGAGGCATGGGCGCAGATTGACGGCCACGGATGTTGAAACTTTGCGGCAATGGATTCGCGAGGGCGCTGACTACTCGAAGCACTGGTCGTTTAGACCGGCGAAACGTCCACCTTTGCCAAACGTGGATGGAGACGACCGTAAATGGCTACGCAATGAAGTGGATCATTTTATCGTCCACCGCCTTTCCGTGGATGGGCTGAAGCCATCGGTTGAGGCTGATCCTTACACGCTGATCCGTCGCCTAACCCTGGACTTGACGGGCCTACCGCCAACGGTCAAGGAAGTGGATGATTTTATTAAGGATGATTCGCCACTCAAATTTGGGCGCCTAGTTGATCGCTTGCTGGAGTCACAGCGATACGGCGAACACATGGCGCGAATATGGCTGGACGCGGCCAGGTATGCCGATACTCACGGCCTACACCTCGACAACGAACGCTCAATCTGGCCCTACCGTGATTGGGTCATCAATGCCTTCAATCGCAATTTGCCCTTTGACCAGTTTACCATAGAGCAATTGGCCGGGGATCTACTACCGAAGCCCACGACGGAGCAACGCGTGGCCACAGGATTCAATCGATGCAATGTGACAACTAGCGAAGGGGGATCAATCGATGAAGAGTATTACGTGCGATACGCCGTGGATCGTGTCGAGACGACATCCACGGTCTGGTTAGGACTGACAGCAGGGTGCGCCGCTTGCCACGACCACAAATTCGACCCACTAACGCAGAAGGAGTTTTACCAAATGTTCTCCTATTTCTTCAGTCTAACGGAGAAGGCAATGGATGGCAATGCACTGCTTCCTCCTCCTGCCATCAAAGTTCCCAACAAGACCCAACTGGCGGATCAGGAACGATTGACAAATCAACTGACGGCCTTAGGAGACGAAATCGAGACGGCAATTGCCGAATGGAAGTATATTGATCCACTCGGCAGTGAAACGCCCGCGCCGCTTGAGCAGCAGGATAAGGTATGGTTTGATGATACTCTTCCCGAGGGAGCAAAGCCCGCTGGCAATGATGCCAACCCGTGGAAATTCGTTTCCGCACCTGATCATCCCGTGTACAGCGGCAAGAACTCTTCGATGCGCACCGGTGACGGCCTAACACAGCACTTTTTTACGGACGCAAAGGAACCTTTGGTAATCGGCGCGAACGATCGCTTGTTCGCCTACGTATATCTCGATCCCGAAAACCCACCGGAAACGGTCCAATTGCAATTCAACGACGGATCGTGGGAACACCGTGCATTCTGGGGGGCTGACAAGGGACATGGGGAGGGCAGAAACAACACCTCCAATCTGCGATTGGGTGACCTGCCTGAATCCGGCGAGTGGGTGCGACTGGAAGTTGCGTCTGGGGCCGTTGGATTGAAGGAGGGAGCCAAATTAAATGGCTGGGCCTTCACTCAATTCAATGGAACGGTTTATTGGGACAAGGCAGGTATCGTATCCACCGCTCCTCTCACACGGGAACAGCAGGAGTCGTTCTCCGCCTGGCAACATTATCGTGCGACTGTGAAACACCCTGCCCTGCCAACGGACATTCAAAAAATCCTCGACGTGGAAAAAGAAAAACGATCGGCAGATCAAACCAAAAAACTTACCCGCCATTACCTGCAACACGTTAACCCGACATCGCGCGAACATTTTGCCGAGCCTCTGAAGCAAAAATCGACCTTGAAAAAAGAGTTGAATGCGTTGGAAAAGGTGATTCCATCGACACTGGTCATGCAGGAACGCAGGGAACCTAGACAGGCTCATATTCTGGAACGAGGCCAGTACACAATGAAGCGGGAAAAAGTCTCATCGCAAGTTCCGGAATGGCTCGGCCCGGCCTCTTCAAAATTGCCCGCCAATCGTCTAGGACTGGCACAATGGCTGGTAAGCCCAACACATCCACTTACCGCACGGGTCACGGTCAACCGTTTCTGGCAACATTTTTTTGGGACCGGTTTGGTCGAAACCGCCGAGGACTTTGGGCTTCAGGGGGAACATCCGTCACACCAGTCATTACTCGACTGGCTGGCCGTCGACTTCATCGAGTCCGGCTGGAATGTCAAGCGATTGCAAAAGATACTTATCATGTCAGCAACGTACCGCCAATCGTCGCGAGTTTTCCCTGAAAAACTGGTGAACGATCCTCAAAATCGATTGCTGTCACGAGGTCCCAGATTTCGTTTGGACGCCGAAGTCATCCGCGACCAGGCACTGGCCGTCAGCGGACTTTTGATTGACGAAATTGGCGGCAAAAGTGTGCGTCCATACCAACCCGACGGACTCTGGAAACCGGTCGGTTT
>JABACA010000268.1 GCA_014237975.1 Mariniblastus sp.
GGTCAATGAGGACGGCGGCACGACCAATCTTCCGGCCATCAACCTGCAGGCCGACCCTTACACCGTTGCGGTCGCGGATGAGACTGCCATCGACACGTTGGACCGTGCGGCGGCAGCGCTGGCTACCGTCAAGGAGGGCATGAGCCAGGTGTCTACCGACCGGGCCGAGGTTGGCGCTGCGCAGGCCAGCCTCGAGGCCGAGAGCGAGCGATTAACGGCCGCGCGCTCGTCGCTGACCTCCGCAGGCAGCCGGATCACCGACGTGAACTACGCCCACACTGTCACCAAAAAGTCCGCCGCGCAGGTGCAGTTCCAAATGGCTACGGCCGTGCTCGCCCACAAGTCAATCAACCCCGAGGCGGCGCTTTACCTGACACTTTAAGCCAGGTTAAAGAATTATCTTGCAAGAAGATGCGGGTAAAATAGTATCCCGCCGCCACAAAGTTTTAACGCCCCTGTTTTCAGATATTACATTTATATATTTTATATGAAAGATGCATTTGCTGCCTTTTTCCTGTTGATGTTTGTGTCCGTCCCAGTTGTCGCCGACAAGCCGGTGATCCAAGCATCGTACACCCCTGACAAGATTGACCTGGACGGAAGACTGGACGAGGCGATCTGGGCCAGCGCGATGAAAGCTGGCGCCGACATGCTTCAGTACGAGCCGAGACAAGGTGTGCCCATGTCACAAAAGACGGAGTTCATGGTGGTCTATGATGATCAGAACATCTACTTCGGAGTTATCGTTAATGACACGGAGCCGCAAAAAATCGTTGCCAGTGTCATGGAGCGGGATGAGGTGCCCTTCTTCGATGACTCCCTGTTCCTAGCCATCGACACCATGAACGACAACCGGAATGGCTATGTGCTCTGGACGAACTTGAACGGAGTCAAATATGACGCGAACGTCACGAATAACTCTTCCCTGAACTCCCAATGGGATGGTATCTGGGACGTGAAGACAAAGCGAACGAACACAGGGTGGCAGGCCGAGTTCAAGCTGCCCTTTTCAACTGTCAGGCATAGGGAGGGCGTGAACAAGTGGGGTTTCAACCTTTGGCGCAAATTGCCCAGAAACGGAGAGGCAGGCCGTTGGGCCAATTCAAGGCCGGAAATCCGAACCTACCATTTTGCGCAGGCCGGGAAAATTGAAGGGATACAAATCAAAAACAAAAGCCTTAACCTGGAATTCACCCCGTATGTCGTTGCAGACAGCAGCAATTCAAGAACCTCCGGGGACGTCGGTGGTGACATCCGCTACCGTCTCAAACCAAACTGGACTGCGCACCTCACGCTGAACACGGATTTCGCCGAGACCGAGGTAGATGACCGCCGATTAAACTACACACGGTTTCCGCTGTTCTTTCCCGAGAAGCGGGATTTCTTCCTCGAGGATGCCGAGGTGTTCACGGTGGGACAACAGGTGATGCCGTGGTCGGCACCGGAGATCGTCCCCTACTTCAGCAGGAGGATCGGCTTGAACCGCGATCAGCAAATCACGGATATCGATTACGCGGTTAAATTAACGGGCCATGAGGGCAAATATCACTTTGGCCTGCTCAATGCCGGGGTGGCTGGGTCATCGGTGACCCCCGATTCGAACCTGACCGTCGCCCGTATCAAGCGGGATGTGCTGGAGCAATCCTCGGTCGGCCTGATTTCCACGTTCGGCGATCCCAATTCCGATGATAATTCCAGCACTCACGGTCTGGATTTCCGGCATCGAACCGACAAGATGTTTGGGAACAAGATTTTTGAGGCTAATTCCTATTTGCTATCGAGCCACAACGCTGGGCAGGACGATGGAACCGCCTTTTCCCTTGAGCTACTGTATCCCAACGACCTGTTCAACGCCGGATCCACCTACCACCGTATTGACGAATCATTCAACCCCAAGCTCGGTTATGTCCGGCGGGCCGGGGTGAACAAGTTTCAAAATCATTTCAACTGGCAGCCGCGTTTCAACGACTCGAAAATCGTCCGGCAAATGTTCCTGTCGTATACCAACAGCATTTACACCAATCTGGGTGGCGGGGGCGAAACGATGGAGAATGGCGTGGTGCTGCCAAGAATCGTATTCGAGTCAACGGATGAGGTTTTTTTGAAGTATTCCCGCTTCACGGACAACCCGGCGATTGACTTCTTTGTTCCGGGCGCCGGCACCATCCAAACAGGGGATTATGAATGGAACACCATCACCATCGGGGCTGGCCTATCGAACAAACGTAAATTGGGGGCCACGGTCAACGCGTCTTTAAGTGATGATTGGTACGACTGGAAACGAACCGATTACAGCCTCGGGTTTCGCTGGAGCGTGAACAAACATTTGCTCCTCACGACCAGTCATCGTTACAGCCATTTCGAAAAAGACCACATTGACGAGGACGTCTTGCTGAATTCCGCAAGGATGCTGATCAATATCAACGCGAATATAGGACTGCTCAACGTCGTGCAACACGACAGCTATACCGACACGGTTGGTCTCTACTCCCGATTCCGGTGGGAATGGTCTCCCGGCAAGGAGATGTTTCTCGTGTTACGGCAGGGCTATCGTGACAAAATGGGAGGGTTCGAACTGGAAACCGAACGATACAGCATCAAGCTGTCCAGTTCGTTTCGTTTCTAACCATGACAAATCAGGAGCGATACCACGGGTTGGACTTCGTCAGGGCCATGGCCATGTTGCTTGGTGTCGTCATACACACCTGTTGCTTTTTCAGGGATGACATTCTTTTCCCGTGGG
>JABACA010000269.1 GCA_014237975.1 Mariniblastus sp.
GCAACGCCGAGCTGTCTTTGCCCACCGCCTCCAACCAGTTGGAAATATTTGAGTCTTTTCTGAATGATCATCGCAAGCGAACGCCGACCGGCGTCTTGATCGATATCAAGTATCCTTCGGTGCACCATCTAAATCATGTTTGGCATCCACCCGGTTCGCGACCCTTGCTGCTGGAATGGCTAGTTAAAAACAGACACCCTGTGATTCATCTTGTCCACGACAACCTCTTGCCGACCTCTGTCAGCGAGGTCGTGAGTCGCCACTCCAAGTTGCGGATTGGCCGCACAGAATCCCCTGCTCTTCCTTCCTCCAGGCTGCGTGTTGCGGAGATATTACGGCAAATCAACATGCACAAACAACAAGAGTCTATTTTCCGAAGTTGGCTGGCCCCCACTCATTGCCTGGAATTGCAATCCGAGACATTGGCGGCCGCCGGGGCCCTCGACGAGGAAGTGGCCCAACCACTCCGAAATCATCTCGGCATCACCGACATTCGCCCTTTGTTGGTGTCGCAAAAATCTCGCCCGCCAGTCGGCGAGGGGATTGAAAATTTTGAATCGGAGATTCGCCCCGTGCTGGTAGCCCATGGCTATGAAAAATGGCTTCCCTCAGCGCGAGCTGCCTAGGTGGGCCTACCACCAAGTCGCCAGCCAGCGAAACAGGCTGAAGATCAGGGTCGTTCCCAGGAATGTCCCGATCATAATGGCCACAACCACCTGCCAGGCATTCGATTTTTTTTCCCGCTGGCGAGCCACCTCGCTCAAATGAAAGTCCGGGGTGTTGGACAGGTCGCCACATTCCGGGCAGGCGGCTTGATCAAACCCCGATTGATCCCGTTTTGATACGAAATAGCGCTCACACAGAACACAGTAAAATCTTAAAGCCTCGGCGGGATCCTTATCGACAGGGACCAGCGGCCGGCGACATTCGGCACAATTGCCATCTTCGTCGGGAAACCCTTTGAAATGGCATAGCCAGCACTCCAGTTCAAGATCGGGTTGGTTCATCAAAGGGTCCGGATCACCGTCCAGCCTCGCCGGGAGAAGGGGAATGTCTCCAAGTCTACTCCAATTCCATCAACCCGGTCAGGGCAGACCTCTCATTGCAATCTCGGGAATTTCCCAGACGTCCGGCGGATTCTGCCGGGGCCATTGCCGTGGCTTTAATCCATTCGGCCATCATCTAGAATACAAGCTGGAACACGGCTGGATCGTTATAAAAACGATCAATCCAGCCAGCCGAAATTTGCACCTTTCATTTATCTGATCGATCCATTGTGAATGCTCAATTAAATCAGCCCTGTATCATGGTTGTTGAAGACCAAGCTGCCATGCGAGACCTGTTGCAGGAATATTTGGAGCAGCAAGGGTTTTCTGTCGAATGTTTTTCCGGTGCCCACTTGGCGTTGCAGAAATTGGGGCTGGATTCCCTGGTGGAATCTGATGAATTCCAATTCTCGGGATCGCATGATCGGTCAAACACCAAGCAAAGTTCCCGCCCGGAGGGAGCGCTAGGTCCGTTCGATGCCGTATTGACTGACATCAAAATGCCGGGAGTCGATGGCCTTCAGTTTTGCCAACTGCTCAACCAGTATCGGCCCGGCCTGCCGGTCATCGTCATGACGGCCTACGGCAGCATGGAGACTTCGGTGGACGCCCTGCGGGCTGGCGCATTTGATTTCGTGACCAAGCCCGTCGAGCTGGAACTGCTCAAGGCATCTCTGCTGCGGGCCACCGAAAACACCCTGCTCAAGAAACAGATCCGTTCGCTGGAAGCCCATACGGCACTGCATCAATTTGATCAACTGATTGGAGAGAGTGATACGATCCGCAAACTCAAAGACCAGCTGTCTCGGGTCGTTGGCTCGTCGGCCTCGGTGCTGTTGACGGGTGAAAGCGGATCCGGCAAGGAGGTCGCGGCGCGGGCCTTGCATTCGCAAAGTGATCGTTCCGAAAAGCCGTTTGTCGCCGTCAATTGTGCTGCCCTCCCCGAGTCGTTGATGGAAAGTGAATTGTTTGGGCATGTCAAAGGGGCATTCACAGACGCCCGCCAGGACCGGGACGGCCTGTTCGTCCAGGCCGATGGCGGCACGCTGTTTCTGGACGAGATTGGCGAGATGCCGATCGAAATGCAACCCAAGCTGCTGCGGTGCATTGAGCAAAAAACGGTGCGGCCGGTGGGTGGCAAAACGGAGCAGCCGTTTGATGTCCGCCTGATCACGGCCACCAATCGGGACCTGGAAACAGAGGTCGAAGCCAGGCGGTTTCGTGAAGACTTGTATTATCGCATCAATGTACTTGAGATAACGATTCCGTCGCTGCGCACCCGCGGGACCGATGTTCTCATGTTGGCCAACCATTTCTTGGCACACTTCGCCGCACAAACCGAGCGACCCGTTCGACAATTTGACGAAAATGCGGCGCGGAAGCTTTTGGCTTACGACTGGCCTGGCAATGTGCGGGAACTGAGGAATGTCGTTGAGCGAGGCGAAGTGCTTTCGCAGAGCGAACTGATTACGCTGGATGAGCTACCTGATAAAATCGTCAATTACAAAGCGAGCCAGCTAGTCATTGGCAACCATGACAATCAGCCCTTAGCCCCGCTTGAAGTGATTGAACTGCAGTATATCCAATACGTTTTGCGGCAGACGGCTGGCAACAAAACCGAGGCCGCGAAAATTCTGGGCCTGGATCGAAAAACGTTGTACCGCAAACTGAAAGAACTGGAGAC
>JABACA010000026.1 GCA_014237975.1 Mariniblastus sp.
CGCAGTTGCCACGCCTCGGAACGGGTGTTTTGCAAGTCGGAAGCATAGGTCGTGTTGATCATCCAACGCGTAATCCATTTACGATTGATTCGCCTGACCCATCCCAAACCGACCGATGCTTCATGTAAATCCTTGGGCAAACCTAAAGACGGGTCCGAGGTCAGTTGGGTATAGGAATATCCAGTAGTGATCATAGGGGGCGGCGGACCGAAGATCGGATAGGTCGGCACCGTGATGGAAAGATCGTAGGCGTGCAGGCCCAAGCCACCCGAGACGGGTTCCCAATCGAAACCGAAAGAAAAACGGGGCCTCATCAGTCGCCTGTAATCGATCGGCGGCTTGCCCCCTGGTGACCAGCCGATTTGGCTTGGCCCGGCAGCGGGCCCTGGTGCCATGGGAAGGTCATCTCTCAAGGACCGGGAAGCCTCCTGCGGCGCCAAGGACGACCGGATCAATACGGGCATTTGCTCGCCCAGTTCGGGCGGCCTCTCCTGCCCATAGCCGTTGGCCCCCAACCAGGGCAAAAGCACGGCCAAAACAACGAACTTCTTAAATCGCATGCATCATCCTTGATGACAAAACGGAAGGTCCCCCAAAAAGATTCGCAACCATCTCCTACTACCGGGCAACCAATTGAAAAATAACCAAAACAAATGACAAAGTCACGGTCTCGATAAACAGGTCACTGTCATACCAGCTAGCAAGTCACCGGAACTGGCCGGAAATGGGTCACTTCCCAATTTCAATCTTCTCCCGCTTACCATCGATCGACAAACGCCACAGTTCACCGTTCTCCTGCAACAGGCCTTGGCATTTTTCGGCATCCTTCCACTTCACATCGATCCCAATCACAGCTCCCGTGTCGTCCAACGGCCCAACCTCGTCGACCACCGTATGTCCAATAACGACGTGGTCCGCGGCATGTCGTTTCAGGATGTTTTTGATTTCCTCTTCCGTCGCCTGGCCACCCCAGGAAGCGGCGTACTGTTCGAAGTACCCGCGATACCAGAACGGGCCATGTTGATGTTTGACAGGGTTGGTGGCGGGCGTCAAACCGGTTGGCTGAGCTGGCGCTAAGCCGGCTCGAATCCTCTGGTTGAGTGTATCGACATCCAGCTGAGCCTGATCCAGCACGGGTGAATAACCACCATGGATAAACAACAGGTTGCCAACCGTCTCGACACCATTTTTTGAACGCCACCAGCGACCGATCTCGGTGTCGTCGGCGAACAAACGATCGTAGTTCAGTTTCATACGGGCCGTCACGAAATGGTACTTGGGATTGATGTAACGCAGATCGCCGCCCATCACCATCGCCTCGTGATTGCCCAATATATAATGAACTTCGCCACCCACTTTTCGCGCCTGCCGTTCCAGGCGGTGAAGTAACCACATCAGCTCGGTCACTTCCGTTCCCCGGTCCACCAGGTCGCCAACCAAAACCAGGTGACCATCCCCCCAGATCCAATCGCCTTGTTGGTTGATAACTTTGTTCGCCTCCAGGAATTTGAGGGCATTCTGGTAGTTGCCTTCCAGGTCACTGATCGCCATCAATTTGGACGGCCGGGCCCAGGTCCCTTTGGGTGTCTGAGGAGATGCAGGGTCCAATGTGATCGACTTGACCGGTCCGGGTAAATCATCAATCACGAGTGGCTCTGTGATATCCTTGTAAGTTTTCTGGCTAACCTTGCCACCGGTCATCATCAGGACTTCTGCCGTGGAGGCATCTTTCCAGATAACATACGGGCCATCATTGACATTGGCCGCCTTGATCCCAATCGGCTGGATAACGGTCGCCAAAAACTTGCCATCTCGAACGATGAATTCCACTACCGCCAAGTCGCCGGCGACCGGCTTGCTCGAGGCATTCAACTGGGTGGTGGGCAATGTGCCAAAAACTTTCCCACCAATGGTCCACTCGCCATTGGCCTGAACTGGGACCGTTTGAATCTCTTCGATCATCGCCCGGCGGACTTCCTGTCCATTCAATAGGCAGGGTAACAGCACGAAGCAAACAAGCCAGAACAGTCGATACATCAATTGGTTCCATTCGTTTTTGTACCGGAGGCTGACCCTGCTGGCCTTATGGAAAGGCAGGGGACCTGCGCCCACCGGCTGGTTAGCGTGACGATTCCTCTCCACCGCAGCGGGAATCACTTCTTGCCTGATTGGCTACCATACCTGATTCGCATCGCCCGTGCTTCCCGCCCTTTGGTAGAAACGACAAACAGGCTGTCATATTCGTCGTCGTCGAGGGAAAAATTGCCTTTTCCACCAAGGCCTTCGACAATTTTGTCAGCGGTGTTGGAATGCCCAACAATCAGGACCACATCCCCGGGGTGCTTTTCTTTTATCTGATCAAACCATGACTTGTCGAGATCACCATAGAGTTTAACCGGCAAGGACATTTTGGCTGCCGTCGGACCAGCCGTGTTCCGCGTTCGCTCCGTATCAGTGGAATAGATATGGTTTACCCGCAGAATTTGCATCAGCTCGGCCAGCCTGTCAGATCTCTGAACACCCGCCTCGGTCAGCGCATCATGGCTGCCATCCCGATCGGCATGCCGAACGATGTACCAAGTCGTCGGCGGCGTCACTTCCTGGCTGTAGCCTGACGATACGAACAGACCCAACAGCAACCAAAGGCCAAACTTCACATCACACCGTATCATCACATCCGCCTCAACTGAAAAACGAAACAAGCTGCTTGTTGCAGTATCCAAATCTGCAGGCCAAGCCCCGGCAGCTCTGGCGTTGCCCATGTCTACCGTCCGATCGTCGATCGAAACCAAACAGAACCGGGCAGCCGATACCTTGACCAGCAACCCAGCGGCGAAGGGTGCCCGCCAGGCACGAGATCACTTACCGGCCGACATTTTCTAGCGAGCTTTCGAAAACAATCCAATCACCAACAACAGTCCGACCGCACCGAGGGTGCCGCCGACAAGGCTATTAGCCAATTCGTTTCCAAACAAATCCAAACTACCAAACAACAAACTAAACAGACACGCACCCACGATACCCACGACAATATTCCCCAGGCAACCGAAACCGTGCCCCTTAACAATCATCCCGGCAAACATTCCACAAAGTGCACCAATAATAAGTGCACCGATCAATCCGTTACCAATCATTTTTCACCAACCGTTTACTAATTCCTGACTTAGAACACCATACAACTTCCAACAAAGCCAACCCAAGGAGGTCAACCAAAAAAACCGCAGCAACATTCCGAATCCAATAACAATCGGAATAGGTTGACACGGCAGTTTGACATGGTGTCGTTGAACTTACTGCCGCACATTTTGACCTATGAACGATTGATCAGCAATCAGTTAAGCCCGGCGGGAATTTCATGAACCAAAAACCAATCAGGAAAAACGGCTCATTTTGGTTGTAAATCCATGAAAAGGTGGGCCGACAGCTTGTCGCGGAGCTCCACAAAAAACAAAAAAAAGCAGCCGTTCAGTAACGGCTGCCTATGCTGTTCCAAATCCAAGCACTAGTCAATGCAACTGACTTGCCAGCCAACCTCAAAAACGATCCTCATACTTCTTGGACATTTCTTCCCGAATCTGATCGGTGGCCTGGTTGATATCTCGAAAAATCTCCATCGCTTTCGAATTGGCGGCTCCCACGTTCTGGTCAACGACCGCCCGTCGTTCCTGGGCCGCGGCTCCAATATTGAGTTGCTGCGAGTAGAAGGGGGCGTAGCTGTAACGGTATCCCCCACCCCATCTGTTTCCACGGTAAACGGGTGCCCGACCAAACGTCGTTGTCCCGATCACCGGGGTCGTCGATGACATGTCTGATTGAATCTGGTTATTCGACTGATGGTACAGGTAGACCACGTATTTCATCGATTCAGAAACCCATTTGCCGTATTCCAGCATCTTGGGATCGACGTTGGTGGTATTCAGCTGATCAATCTTCCGCGCCTCATTGTTGATCCAGAGAGCCGCATTCTCCAGGTTGGGGCGTCGCGAACTGGCAACCGAGTTGATCGAGTCCGTCACGTTTTGAAAATAACGTTTGGTGGCACGGCGGGCTGCCGTTTCTTCGTTTCTGCTACGAGGTGGTTCGGTTGCATCGGGAGACTCAACGGCCTGGGGCGAAGAAGCATCGGACTGCGCTACACCGCCCGAACTGACGGCCGAGTTAATCGCCGACAAGCTCACAACCCGTCGAACACCGAGTGGCGACAGCTTGCCGGTCATCGAGATTTGATCGCCTTCTGCCAAGACGGTCCAGCTATTGAATTCATCCAGCATCGCCCCTGCTTTGACCAGCGCATTGACCATCATCCGCTTGACAATCGGCTGCAATGATTCGGTTGGTCCTGAAAAATCAACTACTAACCGGCTCTCTTTGTCCTCATTGACCTGGCATTCAAACACGAGTCCGCGAATCCCGCAAAACAGCTTGGTTGGATCCGGCTTGACTTTTTGAAACAGGGTGCTGTTGGCGATCGCCTGGCTGACTTGGACGGGGCTGAACACATTCTGCAAGTCCATAATGAACGTCATTCCAGCGGATCCTGCCGCAGCAGCCCGACTCTTTTCAGCCAAGTAGGGGGACAGTTGATCCTGACTTGCCTCGTCAGCCCGCTGCAACCAGCGGGTTGCCGATTGCCGGTTGAGCGGAGAAACCACCGTCAACTGTTTTGGATTCATCACCAGGATGCAGGCATTTTCCAGCCAAATCACCTGGTGACCCGCCAGGCTGTCGAGGACACCATTGGAACGTTTAGCCAACAGTTCTACGTCCACCGCCTGCTGGAATTCGATGGCCGCCATTTCCCAATCGGGCGCCATATGGTGAATGTCCATTTCGGAAGCGATCACGACCTCTTCAGGTTTCCAGGGCGCAATGATCGGCCACATTTTTGCTGAATCGAGGTAGCGGGTAATCTCACGTTCTACCTTGCTCGACGCATTCGACTGTAGCGTGTTGGGTTTCATGATCAGTAAGGTATTGGCACTGTCGGGAACCTGCCTCAACAAGTCCGTGTAATCGGCGGAGGCGGACTGTCCCGGAACCATCATTGACACAATGCTAACTGCCCAAGCAGCTACCAAATTCAGTCGTTTTTGCATGCGTGCACCTGTTCCTTTGAAAAGTTGAATGGGAATCTCCCAATCATAGAATCGCCAAAAAAAAACCAACTCGACGTCCTTGACCGAGCTAAAAAAAAATGCCGATCCGTAAACGAATCGGCATCTTGGTTGACAGTCAAGGCCTAGAAATTCGTGTCGTATTTCTTGGACATTGCATTACGAACTTTAGAGGTTTCCGCGTCGATTTCCCGAACGATCGCCTTGGCTCGGTTCTCACCCGCTTCAAAGGCCCGCCCACCGGCGATCTGGCGGTTCCGCGTATTCTGGTTGTACATCGAGTTGTACTTGCCAGAGTAACGCCCCCAACGACCATAATAGCCGGTGTTGTAAGCGCCGCTCCACTGGTATCCGTAAGGCTCGGTATCGGAGAATTGCTGTTGATCCACATTCTTTTGGTAATTGGAATCCAGCAGGGAACCGGAGATATCCCGGAAACTGGAGGCAACGTATTGACCGTAATCAACGACGGCCGGATCAACATTCAGAACCGACAACTTGTCGATTTGACGAGCGTATTTGTCGTACCATTTGGCGTACGTTGCCATGCTTTTGTAATTTCGATTGTCCAATTCGTGAGTCAGTTGTGCGACATTGGTAAAGTACTGCAACGAACGGGTCTTCATATCGACCTCGGTGTCGCCAGAGCCTGCTCCGCCTGAACCGGCAAAATCAACCACCAAAGGATGCTCGATCAGAGAACCGATCTGCCGCATGCCTTCGCTTGACAGGGCGCCCGTCATCAACAACTCCTTCGGCTTGACCTGCAGGTCCCAGCTGTCAAAGTCATCTATCATCAATCCGTTCCGCTTCAATGCGGCCAGCAGGATATCTTTACCCGACGAAGCCAGCGTGGCCGGACTACCGGTGAAATCCATTTTGAACGCCCCGGTGATCTTGTCATTGACCGTGATCCCCAGCGTAATGCCTTGGATCGTCATCAATGTATCACAGATACCGTCCAAATCCTCATCTTTGCAAACGTCAGAATTTTCAAGGCGTTTCTTGAGTTCTTTGTGGCTGACCACATCGTGGAAATCGAAGGCAACAATGATGTCCGCATTGTCATCGGCGAAATTAACTGCCTGCGTCAAATAGGGCGACAAGTTCATCCTGCCGGCCTTGCTTGACTGAACCCAGCGCGCCGTCATTTGACGGTTGGCGGGAGTCATGGCAGCCAATGTCGAATCATTGACCTTGACCAGGAAGGCATCGTTCGGCAATACAATCGCAGGGTTACCGTTGATCGAATCTAGATTTCCCTTGACCCGTTCAGAGACGTCTACGATGTTGAGAGCATCACCCGCTTTTTCAAATACGGACACTTCCCAAATCGGTTCCATGTGCTCAAAGTCCATTTGAGCTGCCAACAAAAGTCGCTTCGTGTCCGGCGGCAAGAAACTGGCGCCCGCATTAAAGGCCTGAGACTTTTTCGCCTGCCAGTACTGCTTTTGCGCGATTTCACTTTTGAATATCTCCTGAGTTCGCACCAGGACCAACGTATTGGCCGATTGGGGAACCCACTTGGCTGCATCTTCAAATTGTGCATCTGCACTCATTGAGAAAATCATCGCAGCCGGGATTGCTAACATCATCCAACGAACTTGTTTAATTTTGTTCATCTCTTCCTCGAAAATATTGACTGCCCAAATACCAAAACGGCGCGCGACCATTCATCGCTGCTTTGAGCCGGTTATTTGTTGTCTTAAAATCTGCACCAATTTTAGGTCTAATCACAATAAATTTCACTATTTATTATTGGAAATTCACAGCGATCGCGTGATTAAGTTCTTTTGGCAATTTCCTTGGACTTTTCCGGTCGTGCATTGGCCGATTGGGAGATCTCTCAATTTTAGTGGATTTAGCTTCAGTTGAGCCACTGAGAGTGTATCTGGCCGTAATTCGTTAGGTTTTATGCCCAGTTTTGAAAACCGGCGGCTGCTCAGCCAGCTTGCCTGTTGGGCTCAACGTGACTCAGCCACCCAATCGGTAAACTTTTGGTAACCTGTCTGACACCGTGAGATGAACCGGGTTTCAGCCGATCGGCCGTATCAACCAACACAATTTTGAACGCTGCCTGATGAAAAGTGACGCATGCGGAAGACCGTTCAGATTGCAACTATCCGAAGGTAGACCGTCGAGCGAAAACGGTTATAAAATAGAATTTTGAGTTGATTTGTTCAGGCTGGCTGGCCATCGCGTGACGGCTGGCCTTTGCTTTTTAGATTGAGAATTCAATCATGATCGTTCAGCCCAACATACCCTTTTTCCGATTAACCAAAGAGCTTTGGCCGGTCATTACCTTGGTCACGGCTTATTCGATTGCTATCTCGGTGGTGGACGTTGAATTTCGACTGGAATCCAAAGTCGATGGGCTGGCGACATTACCCGGTGCACTGATCGGCATTCTGTTGGCCTTTCGGACCAATGCCTGTTACCACCGCTGGTGGGAGGCTCGCATCCTGTGGGGAAAAATTGTCAACGACTCGCGAAGCTGGGTCCGCCAGGTTCTTGAATTTGCCACGCCCTCGGTTCCCAATGGGCTTGCAAAACCAGATCGCCAATTAGTACGCATGTCGCATCGCCAAATAGCCTGGTGTTACACGTTGACGCGATCATTGAGAGGCCAGGATCCTTTTGTGGATGTCGAAGCCATGTTGCCAGACGACGAATTGGCTCAACTTCGAAACCAGAAAAACGTTCCCAACGCGATCTTGTTGAATCAGGCAGGCGACCTGCGAGACTTAAGAAATAGCGATCGAATCGATTCGTTCCAGCTTGTTCGGCTAGAGGACACACTGAGTCGATTGACGGATTCCATGGGTGGCTGTGAGAGAATCCGAAATACTCCGTTTCCCCAGTCGTACCAGCTGTGGATCAAGTACCTGATTTACCTGTTCATTATTTTTCTTCCTTTTGCGTTTGTTGAACTGCCGGCAATCGGCTTGATCTTAGTGTCCGTACCTATCGCAGTCGGTTTCCTGATCATTGACCGTGTCGCGACCTACCTGGAAGACCCATTTGTCCATCGAGTTTCAAGCACACCGATGCTGACATTATCTCGCACCATCGAAATCAACATTCGCCAAATGCTGGACGAGCAAGACCTGCCGCCCATGATGGAGCCCGTCAATGGTGTTTTGTATTAAGCGCAGGACCGTCCGCCCATGTGGGCAGTGGCGCCTTGTATCAAGTAATGGGCGAACGTTCCTGGGTGGGGTGAAAGCACCTGTTGTTCGGCTCTTTTCGGTTTGATTCCGGAAGACTGCGACTTATTTCCCACCACGCTCTTCGCACTGCCGGCCGGCGAAAATCGTTGTTATTTTCATTATTTTCGGCACATCTTAACATTCCGTTGCAGTATCCAAGGACATCCTGCCCGCCACCTGCTGATTGACTCAAGCCATTTCCGGCAATCAGACGAACCCAGTTGATAACGGAACGTTTTGGTTCCCAAGCCCAACCCTGTAAAAACATGCAATCCCAGGACTCGGGGAGACATTGGTCATCCTCAAATAAATTTGCCTGGGTTTTGGTGAGCCATGGAGTGGCTCATTCATGATTCGACCTCGATCCAACAAAATCCTCAGCTTGGCATTGCTCCTGGTAGCACTGGCCGTGTTGTGCGCCGGCTGTCGTTGTCACGAAAAGAAGCGGGCCATCTGGATCCCGCCGCTGCCGATCGCCCCGCAAAACCAGGACGGCAACCAGACTCAGATCATCTCTGAATCACTGTCGGATCTTTCATTTGCTGAATCTTCCTATTCCCAAGCGATGCAGTTGGAGAAAATGGGATCCGCAGAGTGCGTCGATTTTTACTTCTTCACCTTGCAGAATGTCTGGCCCGTCATTCAACAACAGCTGTTGGAAACAGAATACCCTCAAGGCCGAGCAGGTGACCTGTACCGCTCGGCCAGCAATAAACTGATTACGGCCGGGCAAAAGATGGGGCGATTCGATCCCCGGGTCGGATTGCAGATCCAAACGGTTGACGGTTGGCAAACCATTCCCACCTCCTACTTTGGTTTCCCATGGGAACCGCATCAGTTCAATCATGTCGTGCCGGTCGGAGACTATTCCACCAAGGATCTGATTGAGTATTTTCGCTGTCCGGGCGTTGGGGTTTCCACGGTGGTCGTCCGGTGCCGGGAACCTGATGACCATTTTATGCGCAAACAGCAGTACTTTGCAGCAAGCATGCTGGTTCGGCCCACTGCTGAATCAAACGGCCAATTTGAAATTCAGTTTATCAATCCGATCAATTACTCGACGGTTGAAATGGCCGGTCGCTCCGTTCCCCTGAAACGCGATATATCCGCGCCCATTGTGTATCGCCTCAAGGATGAAGGGCGACAATACCTGACCGCCTTCCTGCAGCCAGGATCAACCAAGAACACAACCGGCCTGTTCATGATCCAGCCATATCAACCAGGTAAAATCCCGTTGGTTTTTGTGCATGGCTTACTGTCGGATCCCCTGACCTGGGCCAACGTTGCCAATGAAATTCTGGCCCGACCCGATCTAATCGACAAATACCAGATCTGGGTATTTGAATATGCCACCGGTGAACCCTTCCTGCGGAGCGCTGCCGTGTTGCGACAGCACCTGCAGCAGGCGATGGCGCAAATCGATCCTTTGGACCAGGACCCCGCGCTGGACAAAACGGTTTTAGTTGGACACAGCATGGGTGGTTTAGTCGCACAGCTTCAGGTGACCTACAGTGGCGACGCCCTCTGGCAGGCCGTATCCCGCTGCCCAATCGATCAAATACGAATCCAGCCCGATCTGGCCAACCGGCTGGTTCAATCCTTTTATTTCAACCCGACACCGGAAGTTGCCAAGGTAATCTACATTGCCACGCCGCATGACGGGTCCCCTTGGGCCAATCGACCCATCGGAAGATTGGGTTCGCTGCTGGTCGAGGAACCTTCCACTCAGGTCGCCGAGCATCGACAACTGATCGCCGATAATCCAGGTAATTTTTCACGTGAATTCAGGAAACGCATTCCGACCAGCATTGACCTGTTACGGCCTAATAGCCATTTATTGAGAGCCATCTCGAAACTGGACACCCGCCCATCTGTACAATTCCATTCCATCATCGGCATCTGGCGCCCCATGATTGGAGCATGTATTTCGGACGGCGTCGTCCCCGTCAAAAGTGCCGTTGTCCCCAACGTTGTCACTCAAAAATTTGTTCACGCCAAGCACGAGAAAATCAACCAAACTCCCACGTGCATTAAAGAGCTGTTTTGCATCCTGCGCAGCCATTATGACACCATCGATTTCATTCAGCCCGAACCGGGTGTCGCGCCGGGTGAGGTACTGCCCGAGACAAGCGAAACATCAATCGAGCCAGGTTTCTCGGTCCAGCCGGTTGTCGAGGCTCCGGCGGCTTTATTTCGTGAACCGGTGACCGAGTCGATGGTGCTGCCATTAAAGACAACCCCAAAGTCAGACATTCCCTGACGCCGTACCGGTAGCTCAATCCCGAACCACTGAGGGATGCCCCGGTAACCTCGTTACTGCCAAACCGATCTGGTTGTTACAGCGTCAATACCCATACACGGGGTAAACCGCCGCAGGCAACATGGGAACCGGATAATAACCCATCCGGCGCACGGGATAGACAGGAGCCATATAGGCCGTCACGACCGGTGCCGTCGGTACGTAGTAAGCCGACATGGTTGGAACCGGCACCGGCGACATCGGCACCACGGGAACTTGGGGCGCGTAATAAGCTGGGTAACCGACCTGCACTGGAACCACTGGTCGATACGTGGTGCAACGCGGAAACAGACGAGGTCTGGCAGTCACAACCGTGACCCGCGCCGGGTAGTAGGCCGTCACCAGTTGGGCCTCAGTTGTTTCTAATTGGCTCAGCGAAACTGTGCCCATCACGGTCATCAAAATTGCAAATAGTCTAATCGGTTTCTTCATCTTCTGGACTCCATCGACGTCGTTGGTCAGCTATGGGTTTGGGCTGTGAATTCGGCCATTAAATCTGGCTGCATTTATATCAGGCCATCAGTATAGTTGCCACCTGCTCATGGTCGCAAAGTAAAAATCGGGTTATCATGCGAATGTTGCCAAACAGCACGACCGCAAGTCCCATATCGGCGAACCTGACATTGGTTTGGATATGGCCGGCAAGTCTTGGACAAGAAAATAGAGGGGCAACGATCTTTCCGACGGCAAAACCGGACAATCGATAGTCTTTGGTTCGCTACCAATATGTTTGTTTTTAAAGTACTTTTTTTTCTCGCAGCTGCGGTTTACCTGATTGGCGTTTGGGCCTGGACCGCCGGCGCCCTGTATTACGATGCGGGACAGCGATCTGCCTGGGGTTGGCTCTGGGTGCTGCTATGGACGACGTTGTGTCTGGCCCTGTTGGTATGTATCCACCCATTTTGGATTCCGCTGGTGTTGATCACCTTCATGGTCGCCGGCGTAGTCGGCTGGTGGCTGACCCTCAAGCCATCCCACGATCGCAGCTGGGATCCAAATTTCTCTCAGCTGCCCCACATGACGATCGAGAACGACACCTTAACCGTTCACCAAATGCGTAATACCGAGTATCGCAGCCTGGACGATTACGACTGTCATTACGAAGATCGCCAGTACGATCTATCGAAACTATGCGGGATTGACTTCCTGATGTTGTTCTGGGGATCGGAAATCATGTCACACCCGATGGCTGTTTTCGATTTCGGGAATGATCACCCTCTCTGTATCTCGATTGAAGTTCGCTATCGACTCAATGAATCGTACAGCGTCTTGAAAAATATCTATCGTCAAAATGAACTTATGTATGTCGTCTGTGATGAGCGTGACGCCATTCTGAGACGGACCATGTACAGTAAAAACAGCAACGTCTATTTGTATCGTCTGCAACTACAACAAGAGGAGTTGCGAATCATCCTGGATGATTACATTCGGCAGATCAACAAAATTTACGAGCATCCACGTTGGTACAATGTGATCACGGCCAATTGCACTACCAGCATCTATCGTCAACTCACTCACCAACCCACTTGGAACTGGCGGATGTTGGTCAACGGACAGCTGGACCGAATGATGTACGAACGGGGAACCTTTTTCCAGGGTTTACCGTTTGATGAGCTGAAGTCCCGTTGCTGGATCAACCGTCGTGCCAATGAAGCGCAACGGGATTCTTTCAGTCGTGAAATCCGACAGGGACTTCCCGGTTTTTGACACTCAATCACTATCAGATGCAACCGGCAAACCCGCTACGGGGTTGGCAAATACCACAACGGACGTTGCGGAACACTCTGGCTCATCCCGTTTCAGGCTCCAGGTGATTCAATGCTTCCGGAACTTGCCAGCGCCCAGCCATCAATTCGGCAATCGGTCGACTCGGCGGATTTTGGTAGAGGATAATCTTGATAATGGATACGATCGGTGTGGCCAGAAACATGCCAATGATCCCCCATACCAAACCAAAAAACATCAGTGCCAGCAACAGGAACACGGGGCTCACATCAAACGATTTCCCCATCCAGCGGGTCTCGATAACATTCCCGCTGACAAACTGGATTGTAGCAATCAAGACAAAACAGATGATGGCCGACGTGGGAGACATTTCGGAATTCAATACCAGAAATGGAACCGGTGCAACGGTGCTAATCAGAGGACCAATGTTCGGTATGAAGTTCAAAAGAAAGCAAAGCAACCCGAAAACAACCGCCAGGGGAACACCAAACAGCCAAAGGACAAAGCCAAATGTAAATCCAGTCACGGCAGAAATAATCGTCTTCATGAAGAGGTAACGACGGATCTGAGATTCGAGCTCCAGCAGGAACTGATTCGGACCACCGTCGCCAGAACGGCTTTCACCCCCGCTGAGAAGAAAGAAAACAAAAATCAGAATCAATACACTATAGGACAGCAGACTCGATAAGGACCCGGCGAACTGCAACATTTGACCTTGCACAAATGACGATATCGAGGCCAGCATCTCGTGCATGCTCTTGCTAACCTCCAATGCCTTCTGGTCTTTGGGGCTGATCGATTCACCGTCAACGCCCGGCTTGGCAGACAGGTCCGACGATGGCTCGATCGACTTTTCCACCGATTTCGGGATGTGCATGGCAACCCATTCGACAATCCGTTTCATGCGGTCTTCGTAACGCCCTTTATTGGCTGCCAGGTCGTTGGCCGAAACGATAATCATCAAAGAGAAACTGATCAGCAACGCAACCCCAACGCTGAACGTAACAACAAACGCAAAGAAGCGGTGCAACCGCAGTCGTTTTTCTACGAACTCCAATATCGGGCGACAGCCGATCACAACGAACAGGGCAATCACGAACGGCAACAGGACCGATTCAAGATAATCCAGGCTAGCGCCAACAGCGATCGTCGTCAGGACGACAAGGCAAACGGTCTGCGTGTTCTTTACCATTAACAAATCCCAGGAAAACGTCGTGGTTTTGTTTCAACCAAGGTGGCGTTTTCTGCACCGGCCCTTTATTGATTTTGCAGTTGGTGCAAATACTGTTTGAATTCACCCTTCGTCTCAGGTGCCACATTGGCAAACCAGAGTTTCTGCACCAGGAAAAACAGTAACGCGGTGCTCCAGCCAAACAGTAAAGTTCCATTCATGGCCTGGATGCCACACAAGAGTCGCCAACCGTCTGTCAACACAATATCGCCATAACCCAGCGTCGTATACGTCACTGAAGAAAAGTAAAGCGAACTTTCAAAGTCGGTCAACTGGCTCGCGTTCTCAAAAAACCAGTATGCAAACGCATAGAGTGCGATGTCCAAATAATGCTTGGACGCCAAGACGATTGCCGTGACGCCTAGAACCAAGGGGCGAACGGTCACGATCGAATGCCGCTTGGGTCGGACCTGGGCATACCACCTGAGCCCGACCAAGAGGAAGGAAGTAGTAAATGCATGCAACGCGACCGTAACCGCGATGCCTACGATTCCGATGAATACTGGGAGCATACTTTTCAATCGATTAGTTGACGTTTGTCTCCTCAACAAGCAGACAAATATAATCCTCCAGCTAAAACTGACCAACGCGACTTTCTTGCTCAGGCTCAACTAGTAGCAACCATTGATAGCCAACTTTTTTCGACCCAAAACGACCTCAAAAACGTTTTGCTGGTCAGGAATAAGCCACTTTGGTCATTCTCGACAGTATTTCTGTTGGTTAACCCCGATTTCCAACCGCCAGGACTGAAATTTAATCGGCGACGTTTTTCCCGCTCGCCGCCAGTAGTTTCTGAAACCAGGATTGCTTCTGCTCGATCTTGTCCGGGCTTTGACGCATGCCCACAATCCCCATATCACCACACCAGAGATCTTCGGGTCCCTGTATGATGGCGCCTTCCACAAAAATATTGAAACGCTCGCGAACAACCTCAAGTGGCTCGGTCAGCAAATCGGTGAAATCAAAATCAAACCTGTCAAAGTTCACATTGCATTCGGAACCACGTTCAAACGCACGGATGACAAAATCGGGATTGAACTGGTTTCTCCAGACGTCGAGTCCCTTGTCGAATTGCAAACCCACCTGGAATTGTGCGATGTAACCGATCAACGCCTTACTTAGATCGCCGTCCATCATTCCATCCGCAAAGGCAATCACACAGATCTCTCCCAAGGGCGTGGTTGGATAACCGGCAATCACATGGTGCATGTCGTGAATTTTCAGCATATTGGAAAACACGGCGCCAGGCGTGCCGGGCAGGGGGAAATGGTTGTCCCGGTAATAGTCAATCAATACCTTGCCAAAGATCCCGTCGTCCATCTCCCGGTAGCTCTCGTATTGCGCGAGCAGTTTCTTGTCGCCATCGAGATGAAAAAAACTCTCCGTCATGATGACCGGGGCTTTCCACAAAGGCATCCCACCTTCACGACTGAGTGGACGAAGCTGGCAAATGGCCAACTCGGCGATCGAATTATGGCATAGCTTGTGTAGTTCCCTGGCAAACTTCTTGTTGAACCCCAACTCGCTACCGAGGTGCTCAAAAGTATCGATTCTGGCTTGTTTGTTTTCTTCTTCCAAAAACGGCAGGATCCCGGCCATGTTCATGATGCCTTGCCGAATTTCGGGATCGGCAATCTTGTCAGCCAGCCCGGAAAAAGAGCCGTTCAGAGCATCCATATCGATCTCACTCTGAAACAGATATTGGCCGATCGCCTGGAGAGTCGCCCTGTGGACCTCGTGCAGCGGAAAGGCACCTTCGCCAGTAGCAACCGCCTTGAGAGCGCCCAAAATGTCATGGGCCTGCTGTCCTCGAATACAAAGGATTTTTTTCATCTTCTCGTCTTTCAAAAAAAACCGGGGTTGGATGGGCAATATTACCAGCTGGAAAAATTACCGCATCAACCAAGACAAATAAAGAGCGTGCAAGGGTAGCCAGCGGGCCACGAAAAACAGAACTAACCCATTTCAACACCCAACACCCAGGTTTGACTGATTCCTGCCGCCGTTTCGACGGCTGAACACCGTGCCAATCGGCTACCATCGAAACGTCTCGGCTCACCTCGCCGCCAAGATGTTGACATTCCCTGTTAGGGATCAGTGGCTATAATTCAGCCAGTGGCTATCGTAGTAGATCAGATCACCAGCTATCGGCCGTTCATTCCAGACAATTACAAATACCGGCGATTCCGAAACATAAAATGAAAACTCTCTTCCCCTATTCACCGGTCGTTGCCGTCGGTCTTTTGGCCGCACTGTTCCTGCTGGAAGTTGGCTGCCAACGTCAACAACAATCCGAGAAAACCGCCGGATCGAATGAAAAAGAGGCAATCGTCGAGCAAATTGTTGATAGCGAGGAACTGATCCTTGCTCTAAATACCAAACTGTCGGCTCTCAAGAAAAGCGCGCTGAATCTGGAAATACCGGACCCCTTGGGACGGGAGCTGTTTGCAACGCAGGTTGAATTTTCACCCTGGGATTTTGCGTCATCAACATCGAGTGAAGTGCGAAATACCTCGAACGACCAGTTGACCTTATGGTCGGCCGAATTGGAAAAAATAAGTTACTTTGACCATGCCAAGTTTTACATGATCCGCGGTCATTTTGATGAAACCGACCCAAACCGTTTCCAATCCGATGTAGGGTTTTACGGCCTGGCCAAATTAAAGGATGGAAAATGGCTGGCCGCCAAGGCCAATTGCAAGGTGGGATGGATCCACAGTGGCAAGGACGACGACTCCTGGAAAATTGCATCATGGACAACCACCGACTTCTCGGCAAACCGGTCCGATCATTTGATGTTCCGTGACACCCTGGAAGGGCTGATTGGCGATCCATCCTTGAGTCAATTATTGCGAACATCCCAACATATGGGATTCGCCGAACAGATTTTTCAGTCGGGCAATTTGCAGTTAACCGGTTTCGAGTCACTGGCGGAGAAATTCAAGGAACCTAATCTGGAGCAGTACTTCAGGGTTCAACAGGCGGGGCAACACCCGGGAGTTGCGATCGTCGACTTCGACAACGATGGATGGGATGATCTGTATCTTTGTGACGAGTGGCGCCCCAATCGGTTGTTAAAGAACGTCAATGGAAAAAAACTGGTCGACGTTGCCGCTGATGTTGGCTTGGACCTCGGCCCTACCACCAGCGCGATCTTTGCTGACTTTGACAACGACGGTGACCAGGATGCGATCGTCGGCTGCTTCTTTCAATCCTGCAAGTTGATGTTCAACGAAGAGGGGAAATATGTTGACCGCACCAGCCAGTACGTTTCCGTTGACTTGCCTAAACTGACAACGTCCATCTCGGCTGCGGATTACAACAATGACGGTTTGCTGGACATCTACATTTCGACCTACGGGTTTCCAGCCGGTCGTAAATCGAGTCGTAGTCGTTACTGGACCATGGACCTGCTGAACCGCTCCGAAGCGACCGAGATGCAACTCAACCAGGAAGGGACTCACCGTATTCTGAATGCCCTCGGTCCACCAAACTTGTTGCTTATGAACACCGGAAATGGCGGCTTTCGCAGGGCCCCGGAAAACGACGATGTGCAACTTCATCACAACACATTCCAGTCAACCTGGTGTGACTACGACCTGGACGGTGACCCCGATCTGTATGTCTGCAATGATTTTGCGCCAGACTTTCTGTTGAGAAACGACGGACCGGACGGATTCACCGATGTGACGCTCGAGACAGGTGGCGAAGACATGCTCGGGTTCGGAATGGGCGCTTGCTGGGGCGATTACGACCGGGATGGCGATTTCGACCTGTATGTCTCCAACATGTACAGTAAAGCGGGAAAAAGAATCACCAAACAGATCGACGGATTGGACGAGCGGTTTTTCAGGATGGCGACCGGAAACCGTTTGTTTGCCAACGATCATGGGAAATTCAGGTTGGTCGTCGAACCGTCGGGAGAAGTCTCCGCGGCAGGCAAAGCGGGCTGGTCCTGGGGAGGACAGTTCGGCGATTTCAACAACGATGGTCGGCAGGACCTTTATGTCTGTTCCGGTTTTTTCACGGCGCCTGAAAAATATGCCTCGACCGTTGATTTGTGATCCGACTTTTGGCGCATGGTCGTGCGCACGGATGATCAATTGGGAGATGAGTTTTCGGAATCATCAAAGTGGAATGCCGATAAGAGTGTGCTGTACAACTTCATCGAAGAAGTCGAGGTCAATGGTGAAACCCAACGAGTTGTCAGCTCTCAAAGTGGACATGAACGAAATCACCTGTTCATGAATCAAAAAGATCACGAACTGAAAGATGTCTCCCTGATTTCGGGCCTCGATTCGATTGCCGACGGCAGGGCCAATGCGATTTGGGATTTTGATCGTGATGGCTTCCAGGACATCGTCTTGGTGAACGCCAACAACCCGCTGTTGCAACTATTTCACAACCAGCTGAAGTCTGCCAACCCGACCAACTCGAATTTCATCGCCGTCCAACTGACGGGCGGGAATCAATCCGGGCAATCAACCACCGAATGGAGTAACCGGGACGGAATTGGCGCGGTGGTTAGCGTCGATGCCGGCGGCGTAACCTTGATTCGGGAAGCCCGGGCAGGCGAGGGTTTTGCAGCGCAAAACAGCAAGATTCTGCTTATCGGGATCGGCGATCAAACCGAGGCGAATGTGAGTGTCCAGTGGCCATCCGGCAAGAACCTGAATTACGGCATGGTCCCGGCCGGGAAACTGGCACACTGTTTCGAAGACAAATCGACCACGTTCAATCTGTCGGGTGTTGAATTAAAACCGTATGCGGCAAAAGATCCCTTCGTCGACGTCGCCAGACGGGCAGATCGGGGTCATTTCCAACTGGCCGAGGATTCAGTGATTCCTCAACCGACACGGCTGATCCTGTATGTCACCATGGCAAGCTGGTGCCCCAATTGCAAACGCAACCAGCCGCTGGTGGCCCTCCTGCAAAAACAATTTGGAGACCAGATTCAGTTGATCGGGGTTCCCGTCGACCCGCAGGATACGGTCGCCAAGATGGAAGAATACCGGACCAAATACAAACCGGCTTACGAGTTAATCGATCCTATTCCTCCTGCCAAACTGAGTGACCTGGAAAACCTGATTACCACGATCTCCGACCAGGGAGCTCTGCCCAGCACGTTAATCACCGACCGGCAGGGCAACGTTATCATGGCCCTCGGTGGAGTTCCAAGTAGCTCAACCGTTGCCAAGCTGTTGGACCGTCTGCCCAATTCCAACGAGTGACCCGTTACCCCACTCGCTGTGGGGTACCAACAAAAAATCCGAAATGACTTCTGTCCAAGGTATCATCACGACTGGATGGAAATTATCATTCTATAAAACTTAAATCATTTAACGGATGGCTCAGATGCAACCGAAATCAAATTCACATTGGCTTCCCAAACTGTTTTGCACCGGGTTTGTTGTTCTGATTGGCGCACTGCTGCCAATCGTCGGCTGGGCACAGGACGAGCAACCCGTCGTTCCCGTCTTTAAGGATGGCGAAGCTCAAGTCGTCGAGGGATTCAAGAACCCAAAGGATTGGATTGAGCACGACCTGTTCGTCGAGACTGAATTTGATACCGATGGCGATGGAAAACCCGATCGGATGCACGTCTCGGTATCCCGGCAAAAGCAGACGGAGACCGAAGGACTCAAGGTTCCGGTCGTCTACGTAACCAGTCCCTATTTCGCCGGCGTTAGCGGCACCAACAAGGCGTACTTCTGGAACCCGGAACACGAACTGAACGCCGAGCCGCCCGAAAGAAAAAACCCGCCCCCGATCAAGCACCAGTCGCGGCGGCCCGTCATCTCGCGGTCCCATTTGAACGAATGGATTCCCCGCGGTTACGCTGTGGTCCATTCCTGTTCTCCCGGTACCGGGCTGTCTCAAGGCTGCCCCACGGTCGGTGGGCAGAATGAATCGCTCGCCCCCAAGGCGGTGGTCGACTGGCTGTGTGGACGCGCCAAAGGTTATACGTCGCTCGACGGGGACGAAGAGGTGACCGCCGATTGGTGCACGGGCAAAGTTGGCATGACGGGTACTTCCTACAACGGGACCTTGCCGCTGGCGTGCGCCACCACCGGTGTCGACGGCCTGGAAGCGATTATCCCAATCGCACCCAACACGTCGTACTACCATTACTACCGCTCCCACGGCCTGGTCCGACACCCGGGCGGTTACATGGGTGAGGACATCGACGTCCTGTATGACTTTATCCACAGTGGCGATCCGGAAAATCGAGAGCATTGCGATTGCGAAGTCCGCGACAAAGAGATGGCCGACAACATGGACCGCATCACGGGGGATTACAATGAATTCTGGGCGGGGCGGGATTACCTGAACCAACTGGACAAGCTCAAGGCGCCCGTCTTGATGGCCCATGCGTTTAACGACTGGAACGTAATGCCCGAACACTCGGTACGGATCTACCAGGCGCTGAAGGAAAAAGGGGTTCCCGTGCAGTGCTTCTTCCACCAGGGAGGCCATGGCGGACCGCCACCGATGAAACAGATGAACCGCTGGTTCACCCGCTACCTGCACGGCGTTGAAAACGGGGTTGAAGACGACCCCAAGGCATGGGTCGTGCGTGAAAAAGCAAAACGGTCCGAACCGACCCCTTACGGCGATTACCCAAATCCCCAGGCCAAAGCAGTCGAGCTGTTCCCAACCTACCTCACTGGCCGATGGGGCAACACCATGCGAAGCGATCCACCCCAGGGTAAAGGGTGGTTAGTATTGGGACAGAGGTCGGGAGGAATTAAATTCGAAGATAGCAAACACACCTTTACCGATGACGTGTCACTGACGGGTACTGAACTGGCTCAGGCTGACAATTCCGAACACCGAATCCTATTCGTCACGCCCGAATTGAAAGAATCGGTGCATCTTTCTGGCACGCCAAGTCTGTCGATCAAAGTGGCCAGTTCCAAACCGGCCGCCAACCTGTCGGTCTGGGTCGTTTCGCTACCCTGGAAGAAACGGGGCCGCATCACCGACAACATCATCACCCGAGGCTGGGCCGACCCCCAGAATCATAAATCGTTGACCGAAAGTGAGCCATTGAAACCGGGGCAGTTCTATACACTCAAGTTCGACCTGCAGCCCGACGACCAGGTGATCCCGGCTGGGCAACAGATCGGTTTGATGATCTTTTCCAGCGACCGCGATTTCACACTCTGGCCCGAGGCGGGTACCGAACTGACCGTGGATCTTAACGCAACTTCGCTGCAACTCCCCGTGGTGGGCGGTTCGGAAGCGTTCAAGAAAGCGGTCGGAAAATAGTTCACAACACGTTCGAACATCACGTGTGTTGAATGTCGGCCGTTGGACAGCATCCAGCAAGCTGGGCTGTCCGCGGGTTGATGGATGGTTACTTACTTGGCTTACTCTGTTTGAGCCGGTTAAACAGCAAGTAGGTGCCACTCTTGCCAGCCACGGCAATGTCCGTTCGACCATCCTGGTCGAGATCGCCCGTGCGGATTTGCAGGCCGGTGCCCGCCGTCCCCCGATCAATTACATGTTTTTGGAACTGTTTCTTTTCCGGCAACCACTTGTAATAAAACAGGCAGGGGGGCTCCTTGCCGCCCGGGTCTTTTCCGTTGTGCGCAAAAACCCGTTTGCCCGTAATCAATTCCGGCTGTCCATCCCCGTCCAGATCGGCCAGGTGCAGCGTGTGGGGCTGGGAAAAATCTTTGTCGATGACACGTTTGTTCCACTGGGTTGTTCCATCTTCCAGCGGTGGCAACTGTTCCCACAACGAGAGCCCGTAATCGTGACCGTTGCCGATGATGATGTCCGGCCGCTGGTCGCCGGTCCAATCCCGCACCAGGATCGGCAAGCTGGCGTGGACTTGCCAATCGGCATGGAACGGCCAGTCGGGCTTGATCGTTTTCCCATTTTTCTCGCCGGGGTTTTCGTACCAACCGCTGCCCACCAGGATATCGACGTCGCCATCGCCATCCAGGTCGCCGGCGCCCATCCCATGAGAATTTCCTTTGGCGTTAATGCGGACTCGTTCCAATTGGTAAGCCGCATTGGGCGAGTCCGCTGGTGCGACGAATTTCCAGACATTCATCGGCGCGTCACGTCCCCACGTATTGACCAGCCATTCCAGCTGGCCATCCCGATCGAGATCGACCATCAATTGGCCCTCGTTGCGGCTGTCTTCGGTGTCGACCAGCAATTTTTTTTCCCACATCAAACCCAGGTTCAAGCTGTCGGCGCCCGGGTTGCGGTACCAGTGCACTTCGCTTGGCAAAAAGGAACCGGCCACCACGTCGATCCAACCGTCCCGGTCGACATCCATGGCATAATCACCGTTGCTCTCCACGTATCCATTCCAGTCCTTGATTTCACGGACGGGCCGCGGCGTGAACTGAGGCGCGGCGTACCAGTTACGACCGGCCACCACATCCGTTTGTCCATCGCCATTGAAATCTGCCAGATCAATACCTTCGTTGGCATCGACCGTCAGCTGACGAATCTCCCAATGAATCTCTTGCCCACTCAGTGAATTCGCCGCGAAGCATGGGGGCAAAAGCAGCAATAGAAATAGGGTTTGTCGCATCGGATCTTTCCTTGGTAAATCGCAAATCGGGTGACCGCATTATGCAATTTTAGACAGTCACTGTCAGCCAGCCGGTAATCGGATTGGAAATTTTATTCCAACACGCAGGTCCAATGGCTTTACAGCCGCGCCAAGAAATCGTCCGCCTGCCGTAAATGCCCCGCTCTTTTCTCCGAATCCATTTTCTTTGCCATCGCACACATCATGGCCCATCTTGGGTTCTTAGCCAACTCTTCGACATGGCACCAGATCCATCGCCAATACAATCCATCCCAGACTCGACACCAATCATCCTGGGATAGTGGCTCATTTTGCGAATGTAGGCGGAACCGGAAAAATAGGGTTTGGTCGTGATCAATCCGCCATCCGCATGCTGGCTCATTGCGTAAACATTGGGCACCATCACCCAATCGTAACTGTCAACAAACATCTCCATGAACCAAAGGTAGATTTCGTCGGGATCAAACTCACACAGGAACATGAAGCCGCCCAAGATCATCAACCGCTCGATGTGGTGACAGTAGCCTGTTTCCAGCACCCTTCGGATAGCATCATCAACAGGCAAAACACCTGTTGTTCCGTCGTAAAAACTTGCCGGTATGGAGCGAGAATGGTTCCAGTGATTGGTGGTTCTCATGGCAACCCCCAGGTCATCGTACGTGGCCCTCATGAATTCTCGCCAACCGATCAATTGGCGAACAAAACCTTCCAAAGAATTGAGCGGAACCGAGCTGCGTTCGCCATATTCAAGTGCGGCGGAAAGGACGGCGGCCGGGGTCAACAACCCAATGTTCAGCATCGGCGTGAGGATGCTGTGCCAGAGCCAATACTCATTTTGTTCAATGGCATCCTCGTAATCACCAAATAAAGAAAAGCGATTGTGCAGGAATTCTGTCAACCAGTCGCGAGCCGCTTCGTGAGAGGTTGGATAAATCAGCTGATCGATCGAACCCGGGTGGTCAGGGAAATTCTGGTTCACATAATCATGAGCTGCCAAGTCGATCGCGTCATGATGGGCTGGTTGTAATTTGGGAATGCTGGGCAGGATTCGTTTGGGAATTTTTTTTCGGTTTTCTTGATCAAAGCTCCATTGGTCACCGACAGGGTTATCACCCTGCATCAACACGTCCAATCGTCTCCGCTGATACTTGTAAAAATCTCCCATGAACCAACGATTTTTTCCGGATCGGTACTCCGCGTTTTCCTGACGGGTGTTCAGAAAAAGAGGTGTCGCTATTGTCTTACGTTCAATCCCGAGTGATTTACAATTACGGTCCAACCGCTGATTCAAAACGTCATCCACGAGTTCTGCAACAACAACACTTCCGTCGCATTCTTGAAAAGCTGTCGCCAGGTAGGATTCCAGAGTGTTCCGGTCCTCCCGAAATTCCACGTAATCCACCACCCATCCCTGCTGCTGTAAGCTTTCCGCATACCGCTTCATGGTGGCTCGATGTAGCCACAACTTCTGTTTGTGAAACCTGGCCGGATACTGTGAATCGCCAAAAAACAGTGTGTCCTCGATCAAGGCAATCTGATCCGGATCGGCATCCAATCCAGGGTGCTGCTCAAACAGCTGGTTTGGAAAAATGAGAAGAGTGGTGTTTCTCGACATACTGGAAACCGGTTTCGGTACAAAACGGACGCTTCACAAGCTCAAAATAGTGGTGGAAACTGAGACTCCTGTCCGCTGCACTTTTCTGACTTTTTGGGAAACCGTCGTTTCACTGGCTACCTTAACTGAGTATCGGCGATTTTGGTTGTAGAACTTCTAAATCCAGCTCGTGTCCGTAAAATGGTGCTCGACAGAGTCGACGACCGGTCCCGGCCATCACCGGTCGAGAAAAAAACTCGGATGTTATATTCGAGAACAGAAACAAGCCATGGTCACCTCAATAAAAACATGAGTATACTCGGCACGATACCGCCGCAATCGTTAGACAACCATTACTTTTAACAACCGACATTTGAAGTCGAATTTATGGACTCTCATTCAAAAACACCGAATCGCAGCCGCGAACTTTTTGAGCAAGCGAAAAATTATCTCCCCGGCGGAGTCAGTCGGAATACGATTTTTCGCCGACCGAACCCGGTTTATGCGCAATCCGGACAAGGATGTTACGTGACGGATGTCGACAGCATTCGCCGCATCGATTTCGCCAACAACATGGCCTCGCTGATCCATGGGCATGCCCACCCGGCCATCATCAGAGCGGTTGAGGAACAGTTGCACCGGGGAACCGCTTTCACGATGGCCACCGTGAGCGAGTTCGAGTTTGCCAAACTGTTGTGTGAACGTGTGTCCCATTTTGACAAGCTGCGGTTTGTCAATTCGGGAACAGAAGCGGTGATGGCCTGCATCAAGGCTGCCCGCTGTTTTACCGGTCGCACCAAGATTGCCAAGGTCGAGGGAACCTATCACGGGACCTATGACTATGCCGAGGTCAGCCAAAAGCCGAAACCGGAAGAGTGGGGTGACTCTCAACGCCCCGCATCCGTACCGGTCGCCAGGGGCACTCCCCAAGCGGCGCTGGATGACGTGGTGGTCATTCCATTCAATAACGCATCACTCGCCCGCCAGATCCTGGATACAGAAAAGGGCAACATCGCCTGTATCCTGCTCGACCCGATGCCTCACCGGGTTGGCTTGATTCCTGCCGCGAATGATTTTGTTGAGATGTTGCGAACATGGTGCGATCAAAACGGTGCGTTGTTGGTCCTCGACGAAGTCATTACATTTCGCTCGGCTTACACCGGGGCAGGGGAGTGGTTCCCTGCCAAACCGGATCTGACGGCGATGGGGAAAATTATTGGAGGTGGATTCCCCGTCGGCGCATTTGGCGGACGCGACGACGTGATGGATTTGCTCGATCCCCAACAACAGCAGATCCCGTTTCCTCATTCGGGGACTTTTTCAGCCAATCCGATCACCATGACTGCTGGCAAGGTTGCCATGGATCTGTTGGATCAGGCGGCTGTCGATCAAATCAACGATTTGGGAGACTATGCCCGCGCATCCATTACCGAGGCCATTCGGGAATCGGCCATCGAAGCGTGTGTCACGGGTGCCGGATCGATGTTCCGGATTCATATGAAACCGGAACCACCCGTCGATTATCGATCGGCCTATATGAATCGTGTCGAACAGCAACAAATCAACCAGTTGGTAAACCACCTGTTCGATTCCGGTTTCATGATGATCAACACCTGTACCGCAGCGCTTTCGACCGCGATGAACCGCGAACATGTCGATCTGCTGGTGGACAGCCTCTCGGTAGGCTTCCAACAGCTGGAGCGGTCAATTTGATTTGGTGACGGGATTGATTCCTGCCTGGACAGCAATGTCCATCGCTTCAAATGGCAACCTGACCGCCATCAACGACCGGCTGGAGGAAACCTCACTGGGTTCCTTCAAGCTGGCGAATTTGTGCCTGTCATGAAACCTCAATTTGTTTTGTTACGAAGTGGGTCAGGATGGTTTGAATTTCCCAACTGTCATGAGACAATCTGTTCATGACCGTTTTTCTTGAAACATACTGGCCATTTCTCCTGGCCGCGGCTGAACGACTTGTAGCCGTCGCGGCATCCATTCACGCGTTACTCAAAAAACGGGAAACGGCTTCTGTCATCGGCTGGGTCGGTTTGATCTGGCTGGCACCGTTTGCAGGCTCCCTGCTGTACTTCTGTTTTGGCATTAATCGTATTCAACGTCGCGGCAATGCGGTTCATCAAAAACTGCAAAAGGTACTTAACCAACTCACAATACCGGTGCCCGAGGATGTTATCCAACAACTCGCCGAAGTCAAAACGCGGCACCGGCAATTCAAGCAAATCGTTGAAACGGTTGACAAGCTGACCCAGCGTCCTTTGCTGCCAGGAAATGACATCCAGCCGTTATTGAACGGGGACCAGGCGTATCCCGCCATGCTGGATGCAATCGCCAATGCCAAGATGTCCATCTCACTCGTTTCGTACATTTTCGACAATGACGAGACGGGACAAGTCTTTGTTGAGGCCCTGGATAATGCCAAGCAGAGGGGCGTTGAAGTTCGCGTCTTGATCGATGATGTCGGCTCCAAATATTCCCGCCCCAGTGTGACACGTGATTTACAGAAACGAGGAGTTCCCTGCCATACGTTTTTACCGACCCTGGGGCCCCGCTTTGCCGCCTATGCCAATCTGAGAAATCATCGAAAAATCATGGTGGTGGACGGAGCCATTGGTTTCACGGGCGGCATGAATATCCGCCACTCCTGTTTACTGGAACAGCCATCGCAACACCCAGTTCAAGATTTGCATTTTCGTTTTTCAGGCCCAGTCGTAAACCATTTACAAGAAGCGTTTCTGACCGACTGGGCATTCACCACAGGTGAGATTCTCCAAGGCGAGAATTGGTTGCCCACGCTCCAATTCGATGGTCACGCACTGGCGCGGGGTATTACGGACGGCCCGGATGAAGATTTTGAACGATTGTTAATGACCATCCTGGCCGCCATCACCATTGCCGATCAGCGGATTGTGATCGTAACACCTTATTTCCTGCCGGACCCAAGCATGATCCGGGCCTTGGTTCTGGCCGTCATGCGGGGTGTCGAAGTGAATATCATGGTCCCCAGAGAAAACAACAGCCGCCTGGTCCAGTGGGCATCGTCCAGCCCGTTAAGCCAGGTGATCGAGGGTGGTTGCAATGTGTACTATAGCGCACCTCCCTTTGATCACACAAAACTACTGTTGGTAGACAGTGCCTGGTGCCTGGTCGGATCAACCAACATGGATCCGCGCAGCCTGCGATTAAACTTTGAGTTCAATGTCGAATGTTACAGCCAGGAACTGATTGATCAGTTACTCGAGATCATCAACGCAAAGATGGAGCATGCTGTGCGGGTCAACGGCAAGGACATCACTGACCGTAACATCCTGCTTCGTTTGAGAGATGGCATCGCTCGACTGTTGACGCCCTACCTGTAATGAAATCGGGGCTCGAAACCACAAAACACCAGCTCCAAGATCCTCCACACTCATTTGCCAACAGGCAGTGTTTCAGTGTGCAGCACTCTCAATCCGGCAGGACTGTCATTGGTCCCAAACCAATCGGCACGGCCCGACGAACCATCGATCGTGATTCCCAGGAACCCTCCCTTGGCACTGAAATAGCGGTGATATTTGGCATTCCGCCCCGGGTTGCCCCCAAAGCTGTGTTGATCATTGATGGGACCGCATCCCATTTCGATCAATCCGGTTGCGGGGTCTTTCGAACAGTATTGCCAATGGCGATCGCCGCAAATGACGTAACAGTTTTCGAGGCCAGCCAAAAACTCCCTTAGTTCGCTACCTTCTGTAGCAAACCCGGGGTTGGAATGATTGTCGTTCTTCCCTTTTTTGTCGGGACCTACCAGGGGCCCTGGAGAGATCACAAACTTAAACGTCGCGTCGGATTCCAGTAGCGTCTTCTTTAACCAGGCTTTTTGTTCCGCACCCAATATGGTCTTCTGAGGCCCGTCGGTCATACGATTGGACGACCTGAAATCCCGATTTTCCGTCATCCAAATTTGTACATCTTTACCCCACCTCACCGTTCGAAATGTCTGCGGACCCATCGGCACCTGCTCTCTGAAAATCGCCAGTCCTTCATCAAACGTCAGATCACCATAATGCTGGCCCGGCCAACAGTCGTTTTTCAGGGTATCGTGATCGTCTTTCATAAAATAAGACGCCACCTGGCGGTGAAATTCCCGATTATGACCATAGCTGAACATCAAATTCCACTTGGCCCGCGCCGCAGCTTTCGACCTGGCCAGAGGCACCTTGTCGTAGTAGACAATGTCGCCCGTATGGACAAAGAACATCGGGTCAAAATCGAGCATCCGCTGGTACGAACCATGGCCCTGCTTACCCGCATCAATACTGCGAACCGCTTGGCAGGTCGAGACAATGAATCGGACAGGCGTCGAGTTCTTGATCGGTGGCGCTGTTTTGAAACGGCCAGTAATCGAGCTGGCCTGTGTTCGACCAGCACACCGCCCGTCAATTCGCAATTCGTACTCGGAACCACTATCGAGCCCCACCATTTCAAATTGAACCACAAAGTCAGAAGTGGGACTTGCGTTTCGCCACTTTGTCGACCGGATCTCTCCTGGCAAACCAGCTTTCCAGTAGACCAAGCGGACCTGGCCTGCGACTCCGGGAACCACATCGGTAAGCATTTCGACTTGAGACTTTTGGTTGGGTTTCAGCCCCTCAGTCAAGATCGGCAATAATTCGAAATTAGCCTCCTGGTTTTCTGTTAATCGAACCCAGACGACAGCGGAATCCTGATCGACTTCACCGATTTTGATCCCACTGGCAAAACCAGGCAATTCGTCCGCCCAAATCGACGGGGGGGCATTGGTTAATCCGGTCCATAGCAAAACCATTATCAGGTAAACAACCCGTCTCGATGGCACCCGCTGCCAAAGAGGGCCGTTTTGTATGGCGGGCCCTGTGGATTCATGGAGGGGCAACTGGTTTGGTTTTCGGTGGTTTACGATTATCATCGTAGCAACTCGACATGGTTGGAAAAAGTTTACGTTATTCATGATACTCGTATTTAGCATTGTTTGCGCCTTCGCGTACCTCTTATTGATCCTGTTTCAGGCAACTTATGTAGGCCTGTATTCAAGACTCATGGATCAAACGTCAATCGAATCTACCACAGAGCCATTTCAACCGACGACCTGCGTGGTCCTCTGCTTGCGCGGCCTGGATCCTTCTTTACCAGACTGCCTGAAGGGACTTGCCGCTCAATCTTATCCAGACTTTCAGTTGATTTGCGTCGTCGACGATTCGAACGACCCTGCGCTGGATGCTGTTCGGCAATATTCGGCTCAATTCCAACAGCCTCCCAAGATTCTTGTCATCGACCAAGCGGGATCTTTGCGCAGCCTAAAATGCTCGGCGCTACTGACGGCGTTCAACCACATCGTCAATGCGGAAACCGCGTACGAGGTAATCGTGTTGGTCGATGCCGACACCTTGTGCGACGACCAATGGTTGCGAGATCTCGTGGCTCCCATGTCAAACCCGGAGGTCGATGCCACCAGTGGCAATCGCTGGTTTGAACCATGTGATGATTCGCTCGGGTCTTGGGTCAGACAAATCTGGAATGCTGCCGCGGTCGTCCAAATGGATCTTTATGGGATTCCCTGGGGCGGTTCGTTGGCATTCCGCGCAACTCTTCTTGAGCAAACCGATTTCCTGAAACGCCTGGAAAGCGCCTTTTGCGAAGACACCTTGCTCAGTGATGTATTGCGCAAGGATCGACGAACCTTACGGTCGGTCCGAAACCTGGTGGTAACTAATACGGAATCGACGACCTTGCCGGCCGCAACCGGTTTCATTACCCGCCAATTGCTGACAACACGTTTGTACCACTGGTCATGGCCGTGCGTGATGCTGCATGCATCGAGTATCTTTGCGATCAACGTAGTCTCATTAGTTGCTTTGATAATCGCCATCTGCATGGCAGCGTGGTTGCCTGCCATGTTACTGCTGGCGGCCTTCATCGGATCACAATTGGCCAACATGGCCTTGCTGGGTTGGATTGGCAGAATCAATCATCGAAAGATAGAGGCCCGTCCGGCAGCCGATCAACAAACAAATCTGGCTGGCATCTCGCAAACCAAGTACTTCCTGGCAGTCATGGCGTCGCCGTGGGTCCACGCCTGGGCCACCCTTTGTGCCGTTGGCCAATCCAAGATTCACTGGCGGGGGATTGAATACCGGATCACCTCTCAGCGCGTCGAGATGTTGGAATATAAAAAGTATGAACCGATCACACCAAGCAACCTCTCCATTGATTAGCAACTTGAGGTCGCCGAGTCAACTGTCAAGCGAGGTCAATGCGCGGTTAATTTGACCTGTCCAGAATTCGCTGCTTGCCAAGTCGGTCGCGGTTATTTCCTGGCGGTCATCGGCAGGATTATTGGTTGGCATGGTTGCAAGTTCAACCACTGAGCAGGTGGAATCACAACCACGTTGCAAAGTAGTCTCACCCGACTTCCGGTGCAGTGTCCATTGGCCTCCACCCGGACCTATCAAGTCAATGCCAATACAAAAATCTCCCGATCCAACCTGATCCACCGCCTGCAAAATTGCCGCGGATTGAGATTCCATCACGTTAGACTCGGACGGCGGTTTGGAACGGGCCTTGCCCCAACGATCGCGGACGCCAAAATCCATGAATTTCAGAATGACCTCTTTGGTAATTTCCGGACATTTAATATCCGGCACAAACTGTTTCAGATTGGTCGAATCGAATGTCGGATCGCTGGTTTCATACGATTCATACGTCTTCACGTTTTCGAAATACTTGGCAGCAAACTCATTGTCATTGGGGCGAACATCGGACGGGCCGCAAAAAATGACGCCCGCTGAATTAAAATACTCGTATCCCGCCTCGATCACCTTGCGGGCCGTCACAAAGGTATCCGGTACCAGGTTAAAGGTCCGACCATGAGCGTTGGGGTCCAGGAAAATCCGAGTCATGACCGCGGAAACCCAGTCTACCGGCACCAAATTACGAGGTTCATCGCCTTGCATCGGCAGCCGAATGGGAGTTTCAATCACCCCTTGATCATTCCGTTTCTGCTCCGGCACCAACGTCGCCAACAGTCGCAGGTACATGTACAAGCCATGGTAGGTCGATGTAAACCCGTTGTTGGAATCACCGACAATCACGGCAGGTCGGTAAATGGTTGTACTGCAACCCCCTTTCCAGGAACGCACAAGTTTTTCAGATTCAAACTTGCTGCGCTCATAGTCATTGCGAAATCCCTGGCCAAAATCCAAATCATCTTCCTTGACCAATTCCTCGCGCGTTCCGCAAACATAAGCAGTCGAAACGTAATGAAACTCGCGAGGTTCCATCTGATCCAACAGCTGCAACACGTGTCGCGTGCCACCCAGATTGGTTCGCCACGGTTCGGCTTCCATGCTTGCCCCATCAAACTGCAGGATCGCCGCATTGTGAATAACCCGCTGGCAGTGGGTGACCACCCATTGCAAATCATCGGAACTCAAGCCGAGGTTGGGTTCTGCCACATCCCCCTGCAAAACGACAGGTCGTGGTAACAACAAACCCAATTCCTTTTCCCAGCGTTGTAAAATCAACTCCACCCGCTGATGAACATCCAAACGCCTGGCAGGCCGCACCACCAGTGCCAGCCGCTGACCGGCCAGCAACAAATCCTTGATCAGGTATTGACCGACTAAACCGGTGGCCCCGGTCAACAAAACATAATCATGGCACAAGTTGGTTTTTGTCGAAACTGATTCAGTCACTTGGTTTTGATTCACTAACTTACCTTGGGGAAAAACAGAACCGATGCAAGAAGCTCACAAAAATCATCGGACGTGCGGTTTATTGCAGACTAAAGATGCAATAATGATACTCTATATAAACCCTCGAGTCGCATCAAACCTAAATTGGGATTTAACACCACCAACCTGAGTCACTTCATTCTGACATTATTTCTGTATTATGCCTAAAATTGAATTCATCAGAAATCACAAAGTTACATGTTGTTCAAAACGGTTTTGCTGCATGTCAAATCGGATTGATATGTTCATTACCACGTTGATCATTGGGCTCTTGATTCCGTCATCGGTAAGTGGACAGTCGGAAAAGCCGGTTCAAGATTTCAATCCGCCCCCCGGTTTAGGACTTACGGCGAATGACGTTGAAAATGGATGGATCGCGTTGTTTGACGGCAAGACACTCTATGGCTGGAAATCGGAATCGGATATCGACACAAACTGGCATGTCCAAGATGGCGAAATTCGAGCTAACCAGGGGGATGTGGGCCTGTTAAGGACCACCGCACAATTCGACAACTTCGAATTAAGATTGGAATTCAAATGCCCATCGCAAACCAACAGTGGTGTTTTCCTGAGAACCAGCCCACAGCCAAAGAATCCTGCCAACGATTGCTACGAACTCAATATTGCTGATGCAACCAATCCGTTTCCAACCGGATCATTGGTGGGGCGCAAGAAAACGGAAGCTGCCAAGTCCGCAGTCCACCCCTCGTGGAACCTGCTGCAGGTAACTGCTAAATCGAATCGTATCACAGTCTCCATCAACGGTCTCAAGGTGACCGAGTACGTCGACCCCCAACCGCTGGGCAAAGGATACATTGGCTTGCAATTCAACTCGGGACCGATCGCCTTTCGCAATATCCATCTCAAACCTCTCAACCTGGAACCGCTGATTGATCTCGACCTTCAAAAATGGAAGCTTGACCAACAACTGGAAAGCCGATTCACGGTTCGGGCGGGCGATCCGCTGGTCATGAACGTCAAAGGTGGAAAGGGACAAATTGAGACACGACAATCCTATGCCGATTTTGTTTTCCAGATGGATTGCAAGACCCAAGCCCAAGGTCTTAATTCAGGTGTGTTTTTCCGCTGTATCCCAGGTGATGTAATGAATGGATACGAGAGTCAAATTCAGAATCAATACCAGGACGGCAAGCGCGAACAGGCGGTCGATTGTGGAACGGGTGGGATTTTTCGACGATATCCGGCGCGACGGGTCGTTTCTGACGATCTATTCTGGTTTTCCAAAACGATCGTCGCCACGGGACCCCATGTCAGTGTTTGGGTTAACGGTTACCAGGTGACAGACTGGTCCGACCAGCGGAAGCCCGATCCCAACCCAAGGAAAGGACGCCGACTGACGGCCGGAACGTTGATACTGCAAGGCCACGATCCAACGACCGACATCGATTTCCGTAATATCAAGGTGCGAGAGATCAGGCAACGTCGACCGCGTTGACTCCGGTTACCATGGCCTGGAGATTATCCCTGCAGCTGGCGAAGAACTTTGGGAAGCGGAAAATGAACGCTCTCTTCTCGCACCATGCAGAGCTGGACATCGGCTTCGAACCGCTCCTTTAACCAATCAACACATTCTTCCACGACGGTTTCAGGAGCGCTCGCGCCAGCCGTTACCAGAACCGTCTCGTCACCGGTGAACCATTCGGGCACAATCTCCGAAGCGCCGTCAATCAAGTAAGATCGAACACTCGAATCTTCGGCAAGTTCTTTTAATCGTTGGCTGTTGGAACTGTTTTGACTGCCTAGCACCAGGCAAACATCTGCCTCGACCGACAGTTTACGCACCGCTTCCTGGCGATTTTGTGTGGCATAGCATATATCCTCTTTAGGAGGATTTATGAGATTTGGAAATCGGTCACGCAAACGGGCGATGATCCGGTTTGCATCGTCAACCGAAAGTGTCGTTTGAGTCAGATAAGCCAGTTTGGTGTCGGACGGCAGGTCCAACTTTCCAACATCTTCCTCCGTTTCAACCAAAACCATCGACTCGGGAGCTTCCCCCATGGTTCCAATCACTTCGTCATGACCTTCGTGCCCGATCAATAAAATGGTATATCCTTCCCGAGCATATTTAATCGCCTCAAGGTGTACTTTGGTCACGAGAGGACAGGTTGCGTCGATCGCATTCAATTTACGTTCTTTGGCAACAGCCCTGATTTCAGGAGAAACACCGTGAGCCGAAAACAACAGGTTGGAACCGGGCGGCACCTCGGAAAGGTCGTCAACAAACAAAGCGCCTTTGTCACGAAACGTCTGAACCACATATTTGTTGTGGACGATTTCATGGTAGACGTAGACGGGCGGCCCAAACTGTTGCAGAGCAAGGTCGAGGCTTTCAATGGCCATATTGACCCCGGCGCAAAAACCCCGTGGACTGGCTAACAAAATCTTCATGGAATCCCCGGTCCGGCGTGAAATATCAAGGAGTATCGGCGTTAACCGCCAACTGCCACTGTTCATTTATTTGACCGTCACAGAGCCGTCGAGGCAACGGTCTGGTTGATCCTGCCCATTAAACCCTATCCGAAGACGAACTTTTGACCATAATTAACAGGGAGTTCTAGATTGAATTCCCAGGTTTTTGTGAATGTTTTTGTGACCTCCATGCAAGAAACCCGCCCACGTATTGAATTGAATCTGGCTGCTATCGAGACGGGTTACCGGAATTGCCGTATTGCTGCCAACCAGTATTTCAAGCCTTACGCATGGATCGCCGCCAACTTGCCCAAGTCTCGCCGAGTGGGGCTGGACGCATTACTGTGCCACCTGGCCAAGTGCATCGAGATGTTGGATTTGGAGAGCTCCAATGAGTTGCCGCTTGACGTCTGGTGTGAAATACGTGACGACGTTGGCGACGCCTTAGCGGGACAGTGTACATCCACCGAACTGGCCGCATTGGCAGACACCTGCCAACGCTTCTCGGTTCCCAAGCAATACCTGTTCGACATGCTGGATGGCGCTGACTACTGGATCCGATTTCGTCAAATCAACACGTTTGATGAATTGGAAGTGCTGGCGTATCGAATAGGCGGCGCCATGATGACAGCCACAGTACCCGTTCTGGGTTTCATTCAAGATGATTACGAAGTAGCAGCGTGCCGGCTGGGTAAGGCAGTTTTCCTGACTCAAATACTGGCGAATGCATTCAATGACGTGCGACGCAACAAAGTGTTTTTTGCCCAAGAAGATCTTCAGAAAACCGAATGGGAAATACACCGGTTTAAATTAAAACAAACATCAAAATCACTGCACGACCTGGTGGATCTCTATGCAACACGGGTCACCCAACTGTTCGAAGAGGGTGGGCAACTGGTGAACTACCTGGATTTTGATGGCAAACGGACAGTGAAATCGTTGATTTCGTTCCATTGGAACCTGTTAACCAACATGCAACGAAACCCGGATTCCCTGCTCAAACCAAACAAGATTTTAAGTAGTCGCAGCAGGTTCCTGTTGAAGACCAGGCACATGCTGGGAATGGAGGGGAATGTTCCAGTCATTCCTCAGGATACCGACCACCATTGATCGCCGTCGGGGACTAACTACTCACCGAGCCCGACCATTTCCAATAGTTTCAGAGCGTTCGTGGTTTCGGCAATTCCCTTGCGCATTTGGTAATCAAACGTCATCCTCCGCTTTCCATCCTCTTCCACAAACTGTTCGGAGAAATGGACCGTGCAACAGGCTTTTGCCAATGCGTTCGTCGTGGCCAGATCCAAGTCGTGGGTCGAGATTGCCCCAATTGCGTTTTCGTCAATCAGTTTTCGCACCACGCGACTGACCGCGATATTTCGCTCCCTTGAGTTGGTCCCCTGGAGGATTTCATCCAGCAGAAACATTACGGGTTTTTGCCCCGGCACATTCTGCTGCTGAGCCGTATCAACAATTTCTTTTAGTCGTTTTAATTCCGCCATGAAAAAGGAAACCCCGTCCGACAGGGAATCTACAATTCGCATACTGGTTTCAATGCGCAACGTCGACAGCTTCATGGACTCGGCACAGACCACACTCCCCATTTGAGCCAGTGTGACATTAACACCGATGCTCCGCAGCAATGTACTTTTTCCAGACATATTGGAACCCGTTACCAACAGGACGGTTCCCGGCGGCCCCACTGTAACATCATTTGGCACCCGTGATTGATCAAGCAACGGATGACCCAACTGGCAACACTCCACCTGGTGACTTTCTGCCGAGGAATCCTTCATCGCGGGAAAGACCCATTCGGGATTATCCGCATGCAGCTTGGAGAGGGCCAACATCGCCTCCCACTGGCCCAGCGCATTGAACCAGCGACCCGCTTTGGCGCCATGCCGGGATTTCCAGTTCTCCAACAGGTCGAGGATGTGGGCATCCCACAGAAACATGAATTCGAGTAACAGGTAAGCCAGGAACAGGATACCGTTGCGGCGGATATTGGCCAGCCAGTTCAACCACGACAAGTTGCCCACATGGCGGCGAACGTCGTCACCACTGCCAGTCAACTCACTCTGGATTTTCATCAAAAACGGCGAACGACTTTCGAATTCACCCACCATGTCAAACAGCTCGACGTAGTGGCCTATCTCGTTCTGATGAGATGAAATTCGGTTGAAGACATCATGCATTCCTCCCGCAAAAAAAACGGACAGGAAAAAGTTAATCGTCAGCGACACCAACAGGATGGAACCCGACACCTCAAGCGGCGCAAAGCTTGTCAACAACAGCAATAGCCCTGCGATGGTACTGAGTGATGTTAGTCGGCTGAGCCACAACAACCAGATCCGGCCCTGGAAGTAGTGAGGACTCTGCGACCACTCGATGAATCGACTCGGTCCTGCCTGGCTGGTATGCAGTTGCGCACACAAAAGGCGGAATCGCTCACGGTAGTCGTAATCTGACGCAAGCTCGGCGACCCCCGTTTGACGTTCAACAATCTCCTGATTGGACGCACCATTGAGTATCCATTGTCCAAGCGTATGAATACCCAGTGGGGTTCGCGCAGTCCCCAGTAATTTATACAGGGAACTTTCGCCCGCCAGGTCCAGATCATGAGCGACTGCCTGGAACTCACGTGGAACGGCAATCGGCGGCACCTTGATTTTTGACCACTCCCGCTTGATCCGGGAAATCGACTCCCGATGCATCTCCACCAGTAACTTCGACCGCTTGATCTGCGCATGGATGCCTTCATGCAGAAAAGCAACCACCAGGAAACTGGTAAAAGCCAATGCTGCCAGGCAGTGCCAAAACAGCGCCAGCTGTGCGACATTGGCGAAACCAAGCAACAGGCAGCCCAGGAATACCAGGAACGAGCCACCTCGCAAATAGCCGAATCGGCTCCATTGACTGACCGACCGCCGCAACAATTCTGTTTCTTCACGATGCTTGTTGGCGTAGAACTCCAGGGCCTGTTGCGTCGTGGCGGGTTGTCCTGGTTCAGGTCGGCTCATATTAAGAAACAAATCTCGGAAAGTACAAACTGGAATTACGGCCAAAACTGTAGTTATGGTTGATGATTGATCTTAATACAACGACCCAGCGATCCGATGTCCTCGATCAAACTCCGCTTAATTCCGTTGCTCGTCGTACTCTCTCAACTGCAATAACAAACGCTGCCGTCCGCAAACTGACACCATGCTCATTGGCGGCTGCCCAAACTTCTTCGAAAGCGAGGGACAAAACGGAGTCTAATTGTTGACGAACCCGGTTCAGGTCCCAACTGTAATATTGTCGATTTTGAACCCACTCGAAATAACTGACCGTCACACCACCAGCATTGGCTAAAACATCTGGCATAACACAGACGCCTCGATCGAAAAGTATCTCGTCCGCGTAAGGATGGATGGGTGCATTTGCACCTTCCACAATATAACTGGCTTTGATCCTGTCTACATTGTCTTTCGTGATGACGCCGCCCAGTGCCGAGGGGATCAACATATCAACTGGCAACCCCAACAGTTCTTCGTTGGAGATTTGGGTTGCACCCTTGCAACCCTCTAACGTGCGATTTTCAATAACATGGTGCAGTACCGCAGGAATATCGAGACCGTCTTCATTGTAGTAGCCACCCGTAATGTCGCTTACGGCAACAATTTTAAACTCGGATTCGTACATGTATTTGGCAGCATGAGAACCGACGTTTCCAAAGCCCTGAATCGCAACGGAAATATCCTGTGGCCGCCGCCCAAGTCGACGCAGCATTTTAAATGCCAGTATCCCCACGCCTCGACCCGTGGCTTCTTCGCGACCCTTTGCGCCGTAATCCTCAACCGGCTTGCCTGTAATGCATGCCGGATTGAAACCATTGTATTTTTCCCACTGATTTCTCATCCACGCCATGGTCTCGGAATCGGTTCCCATATCCGGAGCCGGTATGTCCTTGTCCGGGCCGATAATCTCGTGAATCTGATCAATGAACTTTCGGCTGACTCGTTCTTTTTCTTTCTTGCTCAATTGGCTGGGGTCGACACAAATTCCACCCTTGGCACCACCATAGGGAATGTTGACAACGGCCGTCTTCCAACTCATCAATGATGCCAGCGCCCGGACTTCGTCCAAATCCACCTCCCAGTGGTATCGAAGACCACCCTTCATCGGTCCTCGGGCATTGTTGTGCTGCACCCGGAAACCAACCAGAGTTTCAAGCCGACCATCGTCCATCTCGACGGGGACTTCAACCGTGACCTCGCGTTTGGGCTGCAGAAGTAATTTACGAATTTCCGGAGGCATCTCTAAAATGTCCGCCGCGCGGTGAAAATAGAGCTGAACCGCTTCAAACGCTTTCATTGGATGACTTTTTGGTTGGGAAACGGGCGTGGATGGTAAATTTGTAACGGGTAAATTCATAACAATCGAAAGACCTGATACTGGTCGCTACTACGATGTTGAAGGAGGATCACTTACAATAAATCAAATCGTCAATTGTATGTAGTTTTGTTCATTAATATGGGACGAAATCGTCTCGAAAACGCGTGACAGTCGATTCAAATCAATTCTGGAAGTTATTATCCGATAGCGGCCTCGTAAACGGCGACGATTTGCAGAAAATTGTCGCCTCATTTGACGATGCACAAGCTGAAATTGACCGTCAACCCTCGTTTCAAGGACTGACCGAAGCCGAAACTCTATCCAAATGGCTCGTGCAGCAAAAGGTCGTTTCTGAGTTTCAAGCAGACATTTTGGCCAAGGGCGCAAGCGGTCCCTTTAAGTACGGAAATTATACGGTTGTTGGTCGTACAGTTTCCGGTCCACTGAAAGATAGTTTTTTTGCCGTCCACCGTGCAACCGGACATCCCGTCCTGTTGCAGTTTTTGCCAGGTCATGAGCCCGAGGATCTGGCTGCTTGGCAGCAGATTGATGCACTGGTTTCAGTCGTGTCGGAATTGGATTCCCCTCACCTGGCCGCGGTCTACGAGACAGTCGTGTTGCCCAACTACCGATTTGTCGCTTCACAACGACCGGTTGGGAAACCTCTCTCTGTTCGGATACCGCGGAAAGGTCGCATACCGTGGCAAGATGCCTGTAACGTGATCGGCCAGGTCGGACAAGCCGTCAAGAAAATGCATCATCGCGAGATCTCGCACAATGCGATTTCCCTGCGGACCATTTGGCAGTCCAGTAGCGTTCCATCCCAACTCAGAATTCAATTATTGCCAGACCTGGAATTCGAGTCGGAAGATGATCCCACCGTCGAATCCAGGCTTGATTACCTGGCTCCAGAGCAGCCGGATAACGGTGGTTCTATGCCGGCCGATATCTTCGCCCTTGGTTGTGTGCTGTATCGCCTTATATCAGGACGGGTGCGTAATCAGAATCACGACCTGGAAGCCCAGCAGAAAGCTCCCGAATCGGTATCGACTGAACTTGCAAAACACGAGCTTCCATTGCCGTTAGGCCAATTGATGGACTCGATGCTGGCGTTTAAGCCCCAGAGACGACCTTCCATCAAAAAAGTACTGGATGTTCTGGGAGAACTGGTTCCGTCTGCCGAAGAGACATTGCCCAAGGGGGAAAAACCTCTTTCGGAGCGCAGCTATCGTGAAGAGCTTAGTAAATTCAAGCCCGGATCCATCCAAACCAGCATCAAAAACTTGCCGGATATACAGCCAAAATCTATTGCGGCTCCGAACCCTGAAACATCTGCTTCTGCCAAGTATCTGCCTCGCCAGAAAAAAAACAAATGGATTCTCCCGGTAGCCACACTGGCGACGTTTGCGGCGTTGGCGTTGATTGTGGTCGGCTTCTTGATATACGCCAATCAACAGGTTGTTGGTCAACTGGAACCGAACAGCCCCGGCCCAGATCCAAAAAAACCTGACCCAGTCGATGTGGCCGATCCGGCAGGGCCGGAGGAGCCCAAAATTGATCCGAACGCGAGGTGGATACAACAGCTGACCGACGACGACGGCGAGCGGTTATGGGAGACTCCCACGCTGGGTGAGCCTATCGACTTTTCATATATCCCCCCGGGGCCAAAACTGATTTTTGTCTTCCGTATGGCCGACCTGTTGAGTGAAGATCAGGGCCAATTTCTCGTTCAATCAATCGGTCCTCGCCTCAAATCACAACTTGACCTCTGGCAGAAAAAAACGGGAGTGCCACTCGACGAAATTGAACGGTTGACCATTTCGCTTCACCCGGTCGATTTTGAGTACCAGCCGGTGTTCATGGTGCAAACGACCACGCCCAAGGATCGTCAACGTCTGCTGGAAATGTGGAACAAACCTGAACTGACAAAACTGGAAACGGGTGCCCAGATTTATGTAGGCTCCGATTCCATGGCCTATTTTTTTACCGAAGGCGATTCGAACCCTGAGAAGACGCAAAAATTTCTGATTGGCCCGGATGCATTGATTCGTGAATCTGCCGACCTGGCAGGAGCCGTACCATTGGCGGGAGCGATGAAGAACCTGGCTGAGGTGACCGATCAAGACCGGCAGGTTTCGATCCTGTTTTTGAGAAATGCGTTATTCAATGACGAGGGACAGAAACTGATGGCTGGCAGCATGTCCGGGTTCAACCGGGAGCTGGCCGTTACCCTGAACGACAGTATTCGCGGGGGCCTGTTGAGTCTTCACCTGGATAATGGCAGTTTCCTTGAACTCAGGTTCGATCAAACCCTGGATCTTAAACCGAGTGAATTCCGGAATCGGTTGAAAGAAACGACCCAAAAGAGTCTCGATAAAATCACCCAATATGCAGTGTCCTCACCGGCAAATGACTATTGGAATCCGGTTCGCTCAAGATATTCGTTGATGATGTTGAACCTCTATCAAGGACTGAGGATTGGAGTTGAACGACAACAGGTCATTGTGAATTGCTGGCTACCGCCGATGGCGGCACACAATATTGTTGGTGGGACCGAGCTGTTGATGGCGTATGCCAATGGAGGGGGAGAAGTCGTCGCGCCAACCGCCTCGACCCAGGGGCCCCAGTCCATTCAGGAGCTGTTGGAGATGCCACGGAATCTGAACGTAACGACCAACCCGGACCTCAATATTCTGTTGTCAGATCTTCATGCCGAGATTATTGACGAGTTAGGGGATTTACCGTTCCCATTCGAAATCAAGTTACTGGGTAACGACCTGTTGACCGAGGGAATCACAAAAAACCAGCGGCCTGGCGAATTCGACATGCAACAAAAAACGCTCTCCGAGATCCTGACCGAAATTATGATTCGAGCCAATCCCAATAAAGACATTACGGGACCCGCAGATCCCAATTGCAAATTGGTGTGGGTCGTTGGTCCAGACCCGGACAACCCCGATCAAAACATCATTCTGGTTACCACGCGAGGTGCGGCTGCTACCAAATCGTATGAATTGCCAACCGTATTTCAGACCGAATAACCGTAACAACAAGTTAATAATCTGTTATTTACGGGGATTACGTACAGCCCTCGGTTGTGTCGGGCACGGCTTTATCCCGAAACCATAGAATATCGACTGGCAGGATGGATCGGGCAAACGGAGGGAACCCTTTTCAAGTCCGGAACGTCAAATCCAAATTAGTTTACTTCCGACGGTACAGGTCATTTCCGAGGTACAACCTGGTGGAACCATTTACCATTCTTTGTGAAACATGTGCAGCCCGCCTGAAGGTCACGCAACCCAAAGCGATTGGCCAAAAACTTGCCTGCCCAAAATGCAATAGCATGGTACAAGTCGCCGTGCCCGAAGGTGTTACCATCACCCCGGAAGAAACGGATGGCACCGCATCCAGTTTCGATTTCGATGATATCGAAAAAATTCTCCAGAAATCCACTGGAAAACCAACCAAGATCGCATCGTCGAATCCTCCGCCGCGACCTACTGCTTCGGATGCCGCAACGGGTGCTCCTCAATCCCGATCCGGTGACCAACCAGCCAGCCATCAAGGACCGGCAACCCAGCATGCGCCTGCTCCCGGTGAACAATGGACTTCGCCAGCCGCAAAGTCGAGACAGAAGTGGGTGATTGCAGGAGCGGTTGCTATCGGCTCCCTGTTACTGGTTTTTGCAGTGATTGGCATGATTATTGGAAATTCGGGCTCGAAACAGGGGGACGCACCTACCCTGGCGGCGGGAGACTCAAACGCGAAAACAACCATCCCTGAAAAAGCCGAGAACAACGCCGCCAAAGACACGGAAACACCACCATCAAAAACCGATCCGAAACAACCCGCCAACAACGGAGCCGTGTCTCCCGAAACCACTCCACCCATCTCCGAAACATCGAAGGACGAAACGGCCACTCTCGACGACGGGCCAGATTCAGTGACCCGCCAGCCGGAAATGAACAACACGCCACCTGTTGTGCCACCCGCGGTTTCATCTGAGCAACCCGGCAAGCAGCCCACTAACGAGCCGCCGCCTGCCAGTAATGAAACTCCTGATGATGAGTCTAAACAGACGCGTCCCAATGGACTCGATTCACTGTTGATTGGCATGGACAATAGTGGTGACGAGTCCGTTTTGAATTCCAACCTGGGCGAACTTTCCAACCTGCTCGAAAAAAAGGGCACATCGATTCTCGAAATCAACGACTTGATGGATTCCATGAACTTGCTGATTTTTTCATCGGTGGGGTCGTGCAGTTTC
>JABACA010000270.1 GCA_014237975.1 Mariniblastus sp.
CAGGTGCGAATGACCGATTTCAAAACGATCGAACCGTTCCTGGTCGATTGTTACAGGGTCGGCGTCCAGGACTTGTCAGGTGTCTCGTTTCGCCTTAGCAACCAACGGGAAGGCTAATTAAGGCCTCATAACCTGGAACAGCCGTTGTCGGGTAATTGATCATCTCGCCAACTACTGATAGAAAAATTGGTTGGTGTGCTTTTTAACTAAGGCCGTTTTTTCAACGTGACTCGAAATTGGAACTTCTGCTATGAAATATCAACCGCAAACTATTATCCTTGGCCTGATCCTCTGTTTGATTGCCGCCTGGTCTGTTGAAACAAGAGCGAGTGTCTACAACGTTGAAATAAACATTGATGGCTCGGAAGGATATTTTGATAAGAAAGACGGCTTCCGTGATCAACTGGCCGGCGGTGGCCCGACGATTCTCAACAAGGATAGTGACCCCGGTTTGGAGGCGATGGCCAATTTTTCCTACGACGACACGCACCTGGGCGGCGGTGTCTACAACCTGACCGGTGGATATTTCTGGTTGGGTACCAAGACCAGCGGTGACATGAATGCTGCCAAGAACTACCAGGGTGTGCTGAATATTGGTGCCGGGCAGATGACCGTCAGCGGCAAGAAGGTCGTGGTCGATATTGACCGCGATTCCACCGGGACCAGTGCCTTTAACGGCGACAACGTCTACGACTCGAACAAGAATATCAACGACACCGTCCTGGTCGATGGCGTACGTGATCAATTTCGGGTTGAAATTGAATTCACCAGTAATGTGGACGCGGCCAACATCGGCGACCTGTTCACACTGCAAAACACGAATCAGCTGAAGAAGATCAAGATGCTGGTCGCCTGGCGAAACGAAAAGGGGGACAACAGTCAGGGACAGGAATTCAAAAAGACCCGCGCCTCGGGGCACGCTCGTCTTGAAATCGGCCAGGCTTCCCCCTCGACCGTACCCGAGGCGACTTCGATCGTCGGGTTTGGCCTACTGGTCGGCCTGGGCTGTATCCGCCGCCGGCGGCGATAAACGCGGAAGGCTTGCCTGACGGTGGAAACCTGTCGGCAACCGAACTGTTAATCACCAGGCTGTTCGACTAATATTGAACAGCCTGGTTTTTTCCCAACGCCGTCACTCCTGCTGCCGTGGCCTGGAATCAAGATGGCCTGTCCGGTTCCTTCTGCTTCAAGGGATGATCGAAGATGTCAACAGGCGTGGACAACCCGGAAACGAGCATCCGTCAACCGACCGACGGGATGGGTGCCTATCTGGTAATCACGACCTTCTTCTTACTGCTGACCGCCTCGCTGACAATCCTGGCAATCAGCGACGAACCGACATTTGACGCCCTGATGTGGGAGGATGCCTGGGGCGAATGGGCGACGTTTTTTGCTTTTCTGTTAGCTGGTCTGATCGGGAGTAAAACACTGTTTGCCAGATACCGTCAATGGACGGGCAGCGGCCGCGAATTCTTCCAACCGAGTCAATGCGCCCTGCTGACGCTGACGGCATTCTGCTTGTTGGCGGCTGGAGAGGAAATCTCCTGGGGTCAGCGTTTGCTTGGGTTACGTCCCCCCGAGCTGTTTCAACAACTTAATTTCCAACAGGAATTAAACTTCCATAACATCCTGCACTACCTGTTTTCCCCCCGCTTGATCGTGTTATTTATCTGCATCGTTTACGGGGTCCTGCTCCCGGTAGCAACCATGATTCTACCCGGCCCACGGGCGGCTGAGCGACCGAACCTGGCGGTGGCGTTTGCGCCGCATCCAATCCTCGTGTTCTGGTTCACTGTGACCGGCATCGTTTACTGGTTTCGCCCGGTCTACATGAGCACCGAAGCGGCCGAACTGATGCTGGGACTGTTGCTGCTGAGCGATGTCTATCTGAAGACCCATGCACCGGACAGCCGTTCCAAGGCCGCACCCCGTACCCGTTGGATCGGTATTGCTCTGATTCTGGGGCTGCCGCTGCTGCTGGGTGGGATGGTCAACCCAATCATCGATCCGATCCTGTATGGTCCCGATCAACCGAGGGTCGAACAGGCGACGGAAGAACTCCAGTTGATGGCTAACGATCTGCTGGAGAACGAGTGGATTAACCCGAGCGTGGCAACCGACGGTGACCTGTACGATTCACGCATCTATTACGCCGTCAATCAACAGTGGTTGTATTTTGATGAAACCGGAAATTATTTTAACAAACGGGACATCCAAATCGATCAAGGGGAAGTCACGCGGCTCAACTATTTCCTCGATCCCTGGAACAACGCGTACTGGATCCGGATGCAAGGCACCCAGCCGGTTGTGCTGTATTCCTTTGGGCCGAATCGGCGGCTGGATACCATTCTGGCCGATGAGGTTGGTGTTCCCTCCCGGGAACAGATCATCGGCGATGACATCGGCGTCTGGCTGGATCCGTTCAAATCGTCACGTGATGAAGGAGCGAGGACAGGTGGGAGCGATTAACCCACTCGGCCCAGCTCCTCGGGGTGGTGGAAACGTGCGGCTTAGAATCTCGGTTTCTCCGACAGAACGCCACGGATTTGAACCTCCTTACATGCCAGATCGCAACGCTATTAAGATCATGTAGAATGGTTGTGGGTAAGGAGTTCAACAATGATCCAGATGGTGAACCAATATGACCAAGATTTTTTTACCGATTGCGTTATTTGTTCT
>JABACA010000271.1 GCA_014237975.1 Mariniblastus sp.
AGACTGACGAGAAATGAACCGAGCCGACAGTCGTTTTTTTCGGGCGGTTTCACCGGTTTGTGGTTTTGGAAGCCGCCTGATGGAGGGATGTTTTTAAAACGCAGTCGGACAACTCGATTGGTTTGTGAGACTGTGTAGGCTAAAATAATAGAAAACAACTCAAGCCACAGATAAAGATGCGATTCGATTGATGACATGCACTTTTTTTAGTTCGTCGTTTTGGTGGCAGCTGCCAGTAACGGCCATTCGCGTAACGGCACGTTTCGTTTTGTGCCTGCTGTGGCTCTGTCTGCCTATCGGAGCTGGTGCCGACGAACGGGTCGATTTCAACCGTGATGTTCGGCCGATTCTGTCTGACAACTGTTTTCTCTGTCATGGGCCGGCCGAATCGACAAGGGCGTCGGAAATGAGGCTGGACGATCGCCAGGCGGCTTTGGATGCCGAGGCATTTCTGCCGGGAAATCCCGAACAGAGTCATTTGATTGCTCGGATTCTGTCCGAGGACCCTGCCGAAGTGATGCCGCCGTCGGAATCCAACAAGCGGTTGACGCCCGAACAGAAAGAAATTTTGCGCCGCTGGATTCAGCAGGGTGCGGAATACCAACCCCATTGGGCGTTTGTGCCGCCCAAGAAATCGGTTCCCGTAAAGGGGAATCCGGTTGATCATTTTGTTGGCGAGAAATTAAAACGCGAGGGTTTACAGCCATCGAAGCCGGCGGATTTGAACACCTTGCTACGGCGAGTTACGTTTGACCTGAATGGCCGGGCGCCCGATTGGACCGAGGTTCAGGCATTTCGAGATGATGTGAAGAGCCGTGGAATCGAGTCAGCTTATGAGACGGTGGTGGATCGGTTGCTGGCGGCACCCGCCTACGGCGAAAGAATGACTTTGGCCTGGCTCGATGCGGCGCGGTACGGTGACTCCAGTGTGATGCACGCGGATGGGCCCCGTTATATGTGGCCTTGGCGGGACTGGGTGATCAATGCCTACAACAAGAACATGCCGTTCGATCAATTCACCATTGAACAATTGGCCGGTGACCTGATTCCCGATGCCACGATGGATCAGAAAATTGCATCTGGGTTTAATCGGAACCATGCCACGAGTGATGAAGGGGGTGCCTTTCCCGAGGAGTTGCGGGTCGAGTACGTCGTGGACCGTGTGCAAACGACCTCAACCGTCTGGATGGCTTTAACGATGGAGTGTAGTCAGTGCCATGATCATAAATACGACCCGATATCCCAGGATGATTACTACCGGTTCTTTGCCTATTTCAACAATACGACCGATCCCGGGATGCAGACGCGAAACGGCAATCAGGCACCCGTCATTCGTGTCATCAGCCCCGAGCAGGAAGCGGCACTGGCGACTGCCAATGGCCGGGTGGGTGAGCTGACCCAGGAAATCGCTGACTATCGAAAATCGTGCGCGCCACAGTATGAGGCTTGGCAGCAGGCGGCAGTGACCGAGGCAGCCGGGCAGGAAAAACCGGCCGAACTGCCCGGGATTGCCCATTGGTTTCCCTTGGACGAACGGGAGGGAAAGGCACTTAAGAATACGGTGACCGGGGTCAGCGCCGCACTGGAAGCTGGCAAACTGGAAACGGTCGACCGGGTTGGGAACGTAGCGCTGCAATTAAATGGTGGAACCCATTTCCGTTGTGACGAGGCAGCCCCGGATCTCAAGCACGACCAGCCGTTTACACTGGCGGCCTGGATCAAGAGTGATGGCAAGTCGGGTGGCGCTGTGTTTTCACGGATGGACGTGGCTCAGGCATATCGCGGCTTCGATATGTGGGTTCAGGGGCGCGGCATCGGTACCCATATCATTCACCAATGGCCCGGCAATGCGATCAAGGTGATCTCCAAGGACCAGCTTGTCCCCAACCAGTGGCAGCATGTCGTGATTTCCTACGATGGTGGGCAAAAAGCGAGCGGTGTTAAAATCTACATCGATGGCAAACTGTCCGAAAACAATGTGGAGGCCGATGGGCTTAAGGCGACGATTGAATCCAAGGCTCCTTTTAAAATCGGCAGCCGTTCGCCGGGAGCAAACTGGAAGGGTGGTGTCGATGATATCCGTATCTACAATCGCGGACTTTCGGCGGCAGAAGTTCCCTTGGCCAAGAGTGATCCGATTGCTGCGATTCTCGCGTTGGACCAAGACAATCGCAATGAAACACAACAGAAGGTGCTGTTGGAATTTTATTTAAATCACCACGATGAAACACATCAGAAATTGTCAGCCGAGTTGGCGGTGACCAACAAGCAGATTACCGATCTGAATGCGAACCCGGTCACCTCGATGATGATGCAGGATAATCCGCAAAAGAAAATGCGGACCACGTTTGTTCTGGACCGCGGGCAGTATGATGCTCCCCTGAAAGACCGTCCCGTCTCGGTCGGTGTTCCGGCCGCCCTGCCCCCGTTGCCAGACGATGCGCCTCCCAATCGATTAGGTTTGGCCCAGTGGTTGACCCGGCCCGACCACCCACTCACGGCCAGGGTGGCCGTCAATCGGTATTGGACCCTGCTGTTTGGCAACGGCCTGGTTCAGACGGTTGGCGATTTTGGTGCACAGGGGAGGCCTCCCAGCCACCCGGAGCTGCTCGATTGGCTGGCGGTTGAATTTGTCGAATCGGGTTGGAACGTCAAACAGCTACTTAAACGGAT
>JABACA010000272.1 GCA_014237975.1 Mariniblastus sp.
GATGCGGATTAGGTTGTTCATGTTTGAACCTGATAAATGTTTGCAGGGCAGGCCATAGCTTGCGGGGTGTTTCAATCTATTCTGCCACATCTGTGCCTATGTTTTCTAGTCAAAAAGTGAAACGTGGTTCTGGTTTTAGAGCCCGTCAACTGCCATCGGTTGAATGTATGGCATTGCGAGATGCGGCAAATCAATGAAGATTCTTGCGTCATTATTTTACATCGGTTATTTGACAGAGGTAAGGATTGCAGCCAAACTAGCGGATCGTGAGAGCGAGTCGATCTGTTATTTCTTTGGTTTTGATTCGGTAGTTGTTTATGTTTCAGCGAGCGTTTTTTCTCGGTTTCGGTTTGCTTTGTTTCGGTTGGCCAACCAATACGCTACGGAGCCAGGACCTGGCGTTGGACGATTTGTTTTCCTCGGATCGGGTTTTGCAAATCGAAATAACGGTCGATGAAGATGATTGGGAATCGATCCGTTACGTCCGACGTGATCTGCGGACGGAGCTTGCTCCGGAACGGCAGTTTGGCCCGCTAGAAGGCCCCTACGAATACGTGAAAGCCGATGTGGTTATTGATGGCGTCAAGTTCAAAAAGGTTGGGTTGCGGAAGAAGGGATTGCTGGGGTCGCAAAGCGCGACACGGCCTTCTTTCAAAATCAAGCTCGACTACAAGGATAAGAAGCAGTCGATTGATGGATACTCGTTGTTGACTTTGAACAACAACCGGCAAGATCCGTCCGTTTTGAGCCAATTCATGGGTTACCGGTTTTATCATAAAGTCGGCTTGCCCGCGCCAAGATCCGCGCTGGCGCATATTACGCTTAATGGGAAAAATTTCGGTGTCTACACGCACGTCGAATCGGCTAAGAAAACATTGGTGGAGAACGGGTTTGGTAATTCCAAGGGGACATTGTTCGAAGGCACGGTCAATGATTTTCATCCGGGTTGGGAGAAAAGTTTCGACCGCAAATTTGGCGACGAATCCTCTGGGCGAAAACAAGTCAAGGCTTTGAGCGATGCGCTGGAAAACCTGGAAGACGATTCACAAGAAAATGTTGATCCCGAGAAATCGATTCGGTCGCTCGTCAATCTGAAGGAGTTCTATAAATTTTGGGCCGTCGAAAGCCTGTTGGGATTTTGGGATGGTTATTGTGGTAATCGAAACAACTTTTTTATCTACGTGAATCCAGAGGACGACAAGATCTACTTCCTGCCTTGGGGGGGGGATTGTATGTTCCAGAAATTCAGCATGGTCGACCGCGATCGCCGATTGCCTCTGTCTGTCAAGACAAAGGGGATGTTGGCCTATTATCTCTACCAGGACGAAGCTTCGAGAGAGAGATATCGGGCAACGCTGCTGGATATCTTGTCACAGTATTGGGATGAGGGGGAACTTTTATCCGAGGCCGAGCGAATCCGGGCCATGGCTGAGCCTTATTTCACAGTCGCCCAACGGGAAAGGTCGAACACTGGTTCCGTTCTTAGATTCATCAGGAACCGGCGGGATGAAATCATGGAAGAGATTGCCGATGGAATGCCCGTTTGGGATCGGGAACCAGGACCGCCTGCGGTGATTACCAAGGACTCCGACTGGGGCCGCAGAAAGCCGGAATCAACCGACCCGAATGATATCTGGGTTGCCGCCAAATCTGGCAATATCGAGTTGATCGGCAAACTGTTGGAAGATGGCATGGAGGCTGACAAGCCGAATTCCGATGGTACCACGCCGTTGATGATGGCCGCTTTGGGAGGCAAGACGGAGGTAGCCCGGTTGCTGATCGAGAAAGGGGCCGACGTGAATGCCAAAGCGAATGACGGGAATACGGCCATTCATAGTTCCGCCTACCTGGGGCATTTGGGAGTTGTCAAAGTGTTGGTGGAAAACGACGTCGATCTTTTAACCCGCAATCGCAGCGGAGAAACGCCCCTGAAAGTTGCCTCGGGACCGTGGGATGAAACGGTTGACTTCACGATGAGAATCAATGACAGTTTGAATCTGGATCTCAATCTGCAAAAGTCAAAAAGCAATCGGAGTAAGGTCGCCCAGTATTTGAAGGCGCCTACCGAGGCGCAGAACCGAAAAGATATCTGGTCGGCTGCCAAAACCGGAAAACTTAAAATGGTGGGTGAACTGTTGGATAGCGGTATGGTCACTGACCAGCGGGATTCGGATGGCAACACACCGCTGATCATGGCGGCCATGGCGGGTAAGACGGAAGTCGCCCGGCTGTTGATCGAGAAAGGGGCCGACGTGAACGCCAGGGCCAATGACGGGAACACGGCCATTCACAGTGCAGCCTTTCTGGGGCACTTGGGGGTTGTCAAATTGTTGGTCCAAATCGACGTCGACCCGACCTCTCCAAACGGTAAAGAGGAAACGCCCCTGGAAGTTGCTTCCTTTCCGTGGAGCCAGGCCAGAAGGTATGCCGAGAGACTTAACAATAGCTTGGATCTGGGGCTCGATCTGAACCAGTCGGACGCCAGCCGGAAAATGGTGGCCGAGCATCTGAAAGCTTTGCTGGACGAGTCTGATCTCTAGGGTAAGTTTGGTTTAACAGGAACCGTCTACAAGGTCAGTGTCCGCTGG
>JABACA010000273.1 GCA_014237975.1 Mariniblastus sp.
TGCTCGTCAAACAGGTAGCTGCCTTGACCTCGAACGATCAAGTTGTTGTTCAAGCGACCCCAAACTTTTGACAGGGCAATTTCGCTGACAGAATTTTTCATGGACCCATATCCGTTAAAACAGCAAATGAAAGACGATTGGTTAACAACTTGGAAGCAACCCAATTCTGGTTATGGTATCATGGGAACCGTAGTTCGCTAACGCCGCATCGGGATTCGTTGGAATTTGTGGGGGGGGGCAAGCCTCCCAGCGCACCCGGCCTGCCAGCCGCAGTTTTTCAGCGTTCCAATTCGATATTTTGGCGAAACGGAGTTTAACCTGTGGGCAACCAGAAACGGCAAACCGAGACCAATCCCTCGGGCCGTCCCGTTTCCACTCGCCGCACGCTGTTAAAACAGGGTGCCATCCTCTCGGCATGCGCTGTCGGTTGGCCTCTGAACCGGCTACCGGCCGAGCAGCAGGATCCCCAGACGGACCAGCCGAAAACAAAGGGGCAGGCCGCTACATGGGATGATTACCGGCAGTACGATGGAATCGGGTTGGCCGATTTAGTTCGCAGCAAACAGGTCTCATCGTCGGAGCTACTGGAAGCGGCCATCAATCGGTTGACTGAAACGGATCCCCAGATCAATGCGATCGCCTCAACGCATTACGAGGAGGCGCGCCAGGCAATCGCCTCCGGTTTGCCCAATGGCCCTTTCACGGGTGTCCCGTTCCTGCTGAAGGATATGAGTTTTGCCAGCAAGGATAGTCCCTCGTCACATGGTTCAAAATTGTTTCAGGGGCACAGCTCGAATCATGACAGCACGGCGGTGGCCCGTTATCGCAAGGCAGGCTTAGTCCTGTTTGCCCGGACGAAGGTACCCGAACTGGGCATTCTTCCCACCACTGAATCGACCGTTGGCGGAATCACGCGCAACCCCTTCGGGCTGGATCGAACGGCCGGCGGTTCATCCGGCGGCAGCGCAGCCGCTGTCGCCGCCGGGATCGCGCCGATGGCCAGCGCCAGTGATGGCGGTGGTTCGATCCGCATTCCCGCTTCGTGCTGCGGCCTGTTTGGTCTCAAACCGACCCGCGCGCGGATTCCGTTGGGGCCGGACAAATTCGAAGGATGGGGTGGGTTGGCAACCTTGCATGCCGTCACGCGTTCCGTCCGCGACAGTGCCGCATTACTGGACGTCGCATCCGGACCGGCCGCCGGCGACAGTTACCAGGCACCTTTTTTTGCCGGCAAGTTTCTGGACGAAGTCGGCAAACCGGCGGGAAACCTGAAGATCGGCTACGTTTCCACCATGCCGCCCACGGAATTTGTCCATCCCGAATGTAAATCGGCGGCCGACAAAACCGCGCAGCTTTGTGAATCGCTCGGCCATTCGGTGGAGGATTGCACGGCCCAGTTTGGGCAACATTTTGATTTTGAACGATTGCGAGTGTCGCACGGGATCGCCGTTTTGGTATCCATCCGGCGAACGGTGCTGGCCCGCTTAAAAGAACTCGGCCGCGAGTTGCGCGACGATGACCTGGAACCTGTCACCCGATACTATTTCGACTTTGCCGCCAATTACAGCGGAGTCGACATCGAAGATTCTCGAGCTGCGTTTTTCGAAGCGGGGCGTGCGATGGCCCGTTTCCAGGAAAATTTTGACGTCCTTCTTACGCCCACCCTGGCCCTACCGCCGATTGAACACGGTAGAATCACCCTCACCGGCATGGCCCAGGATGTGATCGATGGAATCCTGGAATTCCTGCCCTGTCCGGCAATGGCCAACTGGACAGGCCAACCGGCCATGTCCGTGCCGCTGCACCAATCGTCGGACGGGTTGCCAATCGGCAGCCAGTTTTCGGGGCGATTCGGTGACGAAGCGACGCTCTTTCGTTTGGCGGGCCAACTGGAAACGGCCGCACCGTGGAAACATCGATCGCCCTCGTTCCGCACCATTCAATCCGACAACTAACCGGACCAGTACCGATGGAACAGGATTCTCAAACACCACAACGACCCCAACTGAAGCGATCGATCGGACGACTCGGGTTTTTCTCTTTGGCCTTTGGTTCCATGATTGGTGTCGGCTGGATTACCGGTCTGGAAGGGATGTTCACCAAGGCCGGACCACTCGGCACAACGATCGCCTTTGTGGCGGGCGGCATGCTGATGATTGTCATCGGGCTTTGTTACGCCGAGGCGATGAAGAGGTTGCCGGTGACCGGCGGCGAAGTCGCCTACTCTTACAAGGCCCATGGAACGGGCCCGGCCTTTCTCGTCGGCTGGTGTTTGGCGATCGGATACCTGTCGGTATCCGCTTTTGAGGCCGTTTCGATCGGGATTGTTTTTTCCTATCTCGTCCCGTTCGATCTTTGGCCAATGTATGAAGTCAATGGATCGACCGTTTATGGATCCCATGTTTTCCTGGCTCTGCTGTTTACCAGCGCGATCGCCTGGATGAATTACCGCGGTGTGGGTCTGGCAACCCAGGTTCAGACTTGTTTGACGTTGTTATTGATCCTGTTTACGGGCGCCTTTGTCGCCGCCGGGT
>JABACA010000274.1:0-2280 GCA_014237975.1 Mariniblastus sp.
TGAAACAGGCTAAGTATGTTTCGCAACCAGTTCATCAATTCTGGCGCATCCATTTGATTCTGGTCGCTTAATTGAATAATCGACGGTGCCGCCATTGTCTGGCCGAGTGCCTGCCCCACGATCGAAGGTGGCATGGTCATTTGATCCAGACCAACCAGCTTGGCTTGGGATGACCGGACTCGAACGATACGATTGCCGATTGAAAAACTGAGCGGTGCCGTACCGTCGAATGACTGACCGGAGTTCAATATCTGGCGGCGGCCTGATAATGAAACATCGAGAATTTCAATTTGTGCTTGAGAGCTGATGTTTTTGAGATTGAGATTCCCGTCTCGCATTTCGATCAAGGCGTGTGACCGGGAAATCTCCAATTCAGTGATGGGAGCAATAATTAAACGCGGTGGATTCACCGCGCGATTAATCTGGTAAGGTTCCAGCTCGTTAATCCGCTGTCTGCCGACCTCAATTTGGTCAATCAAGGGTGCGGAAAAAACTTCCCGACCTTGGTCCAGAACTTCGATCCTGATATTACTCGTTGCGGGCATTTTTGTAGTGGGTCATGGGTCGAATAAAAAAACCTCTAACGGTGATGCGGCCAAATTCAAAGCCCGATGTAATTCGAATCAGGTTGCCTTGTAGAACTCGGTTCCGGGCTTACATTTATTGTTTGTCCTTGGTTCTTAATTTTTCGATTTCCGTGTTCAATTGCTGGTTCAATCGCCGCAGCCCTCGTATTTCGTTTTGAAATTGGAGTCGCTGTTGTTCGCTTTGTTCGAATTTCTGGTACAGCCGTGTAATCAGCTGGTTTTGCTTATCAACGTCCTCGGTTTTTGTGGTTGTAGATTTGGCAGCTGCTTGCAGGGCGCGTTTTTGACGATCAAGCTCGTTGGCCAGTTCAAGAATGACCTTGGACTGGATCAGGTCACCATTTTCAAAAAGTCGTTTGCCGGCAAGACGCAGTAGTTCAATTTCCTTGTTGGAAGAATAATCGGCTGGATAATCCCAGGTTGTCTCGGACGCTTGCAAAGCCGTTCGGCGCATCATGATGGAACGGGCCAGCAATTTCGCCTCCTCGGCTTGATCGGCGTCCAGCAAAGCATTCATGCTGGTTGTTAACGCGACTAACTGGTTTTGGACCTGTTCCTCGGTCGGTTTCGCGAGCGGCGTTGGCTTGGGAACCGCGGTTGTCTGTTCAGTTTGTGAATCGGTCGGGGCGGCAGAATTGTCTTGTGGTTTTTGTTGTTTGGCGTAATCCAGAATTTCCTGGATTTCGTCGTTTGTTGCGATTCCATTCATTACGATTCTTATTCGGCGACCCAATTCTTTTTCATTCAGCAGGTTGAGCATCGTGATGCAATCGTTCAGCGTCACGACCGCTTGAGCCCGTGTAACGGTAGGAACCTCAGTTGGTTCCTTGTTTGAATCGGTAGAAGGCGGCCTGGTTTTGGCCTGGTTCATCGATCGCAATGACTTCATTAACCCCATCGCCTTGTTTTTCAACACGATCGCGCCGGCACGGTCGCCTTGTCCTTCAAGTTCCTGTGCCTGAACAATGAACTCATTCACCATTCGCTTCATCTCGTCGACTCTCCGGCCGTCCTGGACCAACGGACTATCAGGCTGTGCAACGACATGCCCACATATCAACAAGGCAATGGGAAGCCAGGCAAACAGTTTGTAAATAAGTGAACCAGACATCGTTTCATATGGCCAATCAGATGTTTCGATGGAATTCGATTAGAACGATCAATTGATGGTCCTTCAACAGACATTTAACAGTGAAATGGTTTGAGTGTCAGCTATTTATTGTATTCGAAAGATCGTTGATTTGGACCCGAGGTTGGTTCGCGGAGTGACCCGTTGTTCCATGCACTGGCGATCGAAAAACAGGGGAATTGTTGGATCTCGCGACGATTTGATAATGTGACACACAGTTCGGGTCTCAATTTGGAACAGCGTGTTGATCAAGGAATGTTGGTCGATGATGGAATTCTGGGGCGACCCAAACATATAACAGAGTACCGGTAAAACTTGTGTTTGCGGAACCAAACCTGCAAACAATCCCGATTTGGCTGATATCTGGGTGGATTTGAGTGGCGCGTGGGTTGGTTTTCCAGACCAGTTGTCTAGGCTTGTTGGAGAGCACGAACTCAAAAAACCAGAACCGATTTTTTGGGAAGAAAACAATGATCAAAGTCCTGAGCGCTAATGATAATTTTTCTGCCGAAGATGGAGTTTTAGCGGGTGGTATCGATTGGTCAGTTTCTAAGAAAACGCTGA
>JABACA010000274.1:2290-2523 GCA_014237975.1 Mariniblastus sp.
GGAGTAGAGATCTTGCAGGTTGATAATGGCAACTTGCAATTTGATGTTGTTTTAACACGCGGGATGAGCGTTGGTCCGATCACGTGTGGTCAAGTTCGATTGGGTTGGGATTCACCCGTGCAGGAAATGGTCCATCCGATGTACGTCAACCTGCATGACGACGGTGGGCTGGGTTGGTTGTCTGGCTTCAACGAATCGATCGTGCGGTGTGGCGTTTCTTTTGCAGGTCAACC
>JABACA010000275.1 GCA_014237975.1 Mariniblastus sp.
GGCGGATCGATCGCATTGGCGATCTGCTCAAAGATATTGTCCGGCACCTTCCGCAAGGCGGGGGGTGTTGGAAACGGGATCAGCATTCCAAAGTTGTCGACGTTTCCCTGGAAACCGGGTCGAATCACAAACGTCTCGATGCCGTCCTTGTAAAACACATAGGTTTTCTGCAACCCGATTCGCGTGATGGGTGAAATATTTCCCACGTAGATCGGTGGAACCATGCCACACGGATCGGCCTGGGCCGCTGGCGTGAACAACAGCAGCGTCAGTACGATTCCGATCAGGCCACTTGATATTTTAGAGTTTAACATTGCTCGTTCCCGGGTCGTTTTGTTGATTGGTTTTATGCGAATCGTCTGTCTCGTTTGCGTCGGCCGGGTGAGGCCAGCCAGCTGAGGCCCAACAGGACGGCCAACGGCAACATGCTGGCGATTCGCGTTCGCCTGTCCGTTTCGAAGTCCCCGTTGATGAATCTCTCGAAATCGGCGTCGCTGACTCGTTCTCCCTCGAGCTTGGGTGGTTTCTCGTTCAGTTTGGCGTCGTACATCTCGGTCCGGTTCTGTTGCTCAGGCATGTTGTAGCTGGCAAAGGTCAGGTTCTGATTGGCGATCACCTCGCGGGGAAAATCTCCATCGACGACCGTAAGTGTCATCGACTTGAGCGATTGCAGGGCAGCTTGGACCGTTTTATCCGTGGCCGCTTTACTGGCCGAGGCAATATCCAGATCGTAGGTGGCACCCCGCAATCCAAAGTACTCGCCAATCCTGAGGTATTCTTTTTCTGTTTCCTCGTGGCCGAGGGAAAGCTCACCGGTGGCGACCGACAACAGGTCGGAGGCAAACAGTTCGGCAGCCACCCCGTTTTTCGGCTTGGGATCGCGTTGCGTTTCGAGATTTTTTTTCTGCCATTCGCCCACGTCTTTCAGCGTTCCACCGATGATCCGCAGGGGTAGCGGTTGGGTCAGGTTGTCATACAACTGCTGCCCCTTGAGTTGGCGAACGACAAACTGCTCGGGAATCGCGCGGATCTTTTTTGGCTGATCGGTCAACACGTAGACCACATTTCTCAGTTCACCCGGATTGAACGCGCTGAGTCGCATCGGTACGACGAGTTCGTCCGACTTGAATCGAAATCCCATCCCCTGCACGTGTCCGTCGAAAACGCTGCCGACTGGCAACGCCGGGTCGACTTGTCGCTGGCCGGGGGCCGGCTCGACCGCGCCTTGGTTACCGACCTTGGTCTTGACCGCCACAAAACACCAGTCGAGTTGCACGTAGTCCTCCGTCACGGCATCCATTCCGTTGGGGTACTGAAACCCGTTCTGGTCCATCCAGCGCTTGAGCGCTTTGGCACTACCGGCCTGCAAGACAGCCACTTCGTACATGCCGACCGCCTCCTGCTTCAAGACGACAACCGTGTCTGCACTGAATTCCATGCCTCGCATGGCGGCAGACGGCATCGCGGCCGATTCCGTTGCAAAATCGGCTTCGACTTGCATACGGAGGTCAACCACGACTTCCGGCGGATCGATCGCATTGGCGATCTGCTCAAAGATGTTGTCCGGCACCTTCCGCAGAGCGGGTGGGTTTGGAAACGGGATCAGCATTCCAAAATTGTCGACATTGCCCTGGAATCCGGGTCGAATCACAAACGTCTCGATGCCGTCCTTGTAAAACACGTAGGTTTTCTGCAGCCCGATTCGCGTGATGGGTGAAATATTTCCCACGTAGATCGGTGGAACCATGCCACACGGATCGGCCTGGGTGGGTGGCGCGAACAACAGCAGCGTCAGTACGATTCCGATCAGGCCGCTTGATATTTTTGTGTTTAACATTTCTGGTTCCTTGGTCGTTTTATTTATTGGTTTTGTGTTCATTGTTTTCGTGCGAATCGTCCGTCCTCTGCCCTTCCTTCGACTGTCGTGCCTCAATCCGTTGCCAGGGGTGACCTGTCTCGTCTGCGTCGGCCGGGGGATGCCAACCAGCTGAGGCCCAACAGGACCGCCAGTGGCAACATGCTGGCGATTCGCGTTCGCCTGTCCGTTTCGACGTCCCCGTTCATGAATCTCTCGAAATCTGCGTCGCTGACTCGTTTCCCTTCCAGCTTGGGAGGTTTCTCGTTCAGCTTGGCGTCGTATGCCTCGGTCCGGTTTTGTTGCTCAGGCATGTTGTAGCTGGCAAACGTCAGGTTTTCTTTGGCGATCACCTCACGGGGAAAATCTCCATCGATTACGGTCAGCGTCATCGACTTGAGCGATTGCAGGGCAGCTTGGACCGTTTTATCCGAGGCCGCTTTACTGGCCGAGGCAATATCCAGATCGTAGTCAGCGCCCCGCAATCCAAAGTACTCGCCAATCCTGAGGTATTCTTTTTCAGTCTCCTCGTGGCCGAGGGAAAGCTCGCCCGTGGCGACGGCCAGCAGGTCGGAGGCAAACAGTTCGGCAGCCACCCCGTTTTTTGGCTTGGGATCGCGTTGCGTTTCGAGATTTTTCTTCTGCCATTCGCCCACGTCTT
>JABACA010000276.1 GCA_014237975.1 Mariniblastus sp.
GACGATCTCGTGGTGGTGGATCTCCTGTATCAAAGCGCTGTCGATCGCTTCTGCAAGCCATGGCCCCTTGTTGTAGGAAGTAATGACCGTGGTTACCGAGAATTCAGCGTTCGAGTCTGGGTGCGTCATGACAGTTTTGATCGTTCAAAGTTGACTTGAATTAAATCAGACGTTGAACGCGAAAGGCGTTAAACAGGCGGCAGAATGTCCCACGTGGACACAGCCTTAACTCAACAGTTTAGTCAAACTGCCGCAATTGTCGTCTCCATAATCAACTTTAAGCAAAGAACTCTTTATGCCAAATATCAAAAATCAAGAGGTTATAGAGAAACCAGTTGGGCCGGTTGGTAATGTTTTTCAATAGATCGCCAGGTAAGAAGTCATAATGGGCAATTTCTTCTACCGCCGGGCGAAGTGGGCCGCCCGGGCTCATCCATTCAAATATCGGCTGTCCAAAACCTCGCTTGGGCCGGCGAACAAATTCCTGGGGAACGTGTTGCCCCAGTGCTTTTTTAAGAATGATCTTGTTTCCAGTCAGTGGAAATTTTACATCGGTAGAAATATTGATTGTGGCCCGCAACATCCGTGTATCGAGGAATGGGCAGAGCATGTCAACTCCCTCTGAATTGAACATGGCAGTCCAATAGGCTGCCGTGTTAACAGCCTCTCCCAGGTAACCGATTGAGAGAATGTGGTGTAAATGAAGTGGGTCATCCGGGACTCGATTAGCAACCAACAATTGCTGACGATCGAGCAGAGCCCGTTGAACCGCTGGACGGCCGAAACAGGAGGCGACATCATCCCAGTCCGTAAACGCCGCATTCGTATTGATCGGGTGATTCCACTCATCCAGGTCATTCAGGTGGTCTGCGAATCGAATCCATGCAGCCCGATACGGTTTGCCAAGAAGTTGGGCTGCCAAGGCCGCCGAGTGCCGCAGGAAACGGACGGGTATGTTCCGGGCGATACGACTGGCCTTGATGACGAAGCGCATGTCATCGGTTCCGAACAAGCCATCTGCACCCTCCCCGCACAAACCGGCAGACGTGCCCCGTTGCTTCATCTGCTTTGCCAGGCTTGGAAAATAAAAAGACTGGACATGGTTGGGCATTTCACCCAAATCCCGTAACGTGCGACGAATGGTCGGCGTGACCAAATTTTCAATTTGTACACTGAGATGGTCGGTGCTAAAAGCGTCGACAGCCGATAGGGTGTACTCACGGTCAGCCAGGCAACTGGTTTCATCGAGCCAGAAAGCGGCACTTCGAGGCTTTGCCTGTTGACCGCTCGTTTGCCAAGCGCGATTCCAATGAGCCTGGATGTAGCTACTGTCTACCCCGCCGGAAAGTAAACCCGATGCGTTGTTGTACAAAGCCATTTGGTCCTGGGTGATCTCGGACATCACGGCCTCCACACATTGGATCGCATCCGTTTCACTTTTTAACGTTGGCTGGACAAGATCGGCAAACGTTTGAACCTGGTTGACTTGGAGTTGCCCCTTTTCATACAGCAACTGCTCGCCAGGATTTAACCGATTAATGCCCCGGAACAGTGTCTGCTGCCCCGGCGTAAAACGGTAAATGAAATACAACGGAAGCACTTGTTCGTTGAGACCCGGTTTGCGGGAATCTGAAGTAGCCAATTCCGCCAAGTTGCTGCCAAATCGAAGCCCTTGATCTGTTCGTTGGTAGTAAGTGAATGTGTTCCCGACCAGATTGCGAAATATCAACAAACGGGGATTGTCAGTCGTTGCCAACAGCAGGGTGAACGAGCCATCCAATTCCGGCAGTGCCAGGTCTTGCTGGCCAATAAATTGGGCGAGCAGCTGTTCAAGCAAAATTTGTTGGGAGTTTGAATCGGTCCTACCGCGTCCGGCAATGTAACCGCGCAGTAATGCAAAAGAACCTTCTCGGCGTACGGAAATACAACCTTGGCCGGCATGGATTGAGATCGGCTGTTGCCCATGCCGGGTGCCAGGCCACTGCAACATGGATTCTGTCGATAACGGGCCAACAGGAGTGACAGGTCCCGGTGAATCGTGAATGGAGCCAGTAAAATGAAAAGATTGATTCATGGCGAGTAGGGTGAGGCAATGGCTGGTAACTGGCAGGAGCAAACGTTTCCGTCCAGCGACCATGCAAATCGGTATCGCATGAGTTGGACCGTTTTGGTAGCACGCAATGCTGCTTTGATTCGAGGGTTGTTATTCACGCGGTTTCCCAAGCTGCTCAGAATAGGTCTTTCAGGGTTGATTTTGAAAATCGATACTTGCCGCTCGGTTCGTGTTTGATTTGGGAGACAACGTCAAACTCGATCGAAGTTCCTGGGCCCAGGTAGCTGTGAATCTGTGTGACCAGGAAATGCTTGTCTTGTTCTGTTACTTGTCCTTGCAGGGGGGCAATCCGACAAATGACGCGGCCTTGCTCGTTTTGCTCCAACTGAATCTGCCCTAGGCTGGGTCGTTCCGCTACCATGGCCACGGTTAAAACAGCTCCGGAGCAGAGGCGGC
>JABACA010000277.1 GCA_014237975.1 Mariniblastus sp.
AAATCATTTCCCGCAGCACCTGGTCGATATTGTACTGGTATTCGCCCGTCCAATGGGTCACAAGGTCACCCAACTGCCCGCGGTTTTTGCGAAGAAAATCAGCGGCTGGCTTATTTCGTGTGTTTTTGGCCTTTGTTACGAAAAGTTTTTTCAGCTCACGATCCAACGATTCGCACCAACTCACATCGTACCGCGCCAGGCGCTCGGCGTAATGTTCGCGCAATGTCTGTCTCATCCGGTTGACCGGGTCGACTTTGGCGCGTGATTTCACTTTGGGGGACTGGGCCTTTAGCTCCGTCATCAACTGGTCCACGTATTCGATTTTTTGTAGTGCCTTCCAACCTGCATAATCCCGCCGCCAGTTCTTGCGAGGTTGCAACCAGACGGCAAACGTCTCGGCAAAATCCTCGGAAGGGTGACTCTGTGCATACCATTGCTCCAGATGAATCACATAGCTCTTGGAATGCGGTTTCGGTTTGTAAGTCTCCGGGTAGGGCTGGGAGTACTTACCGAAACATTCACGGTATTTCTTGCGGCGATGTAATCGGAAAGCCGTGTCCATGGCATGACCTGCTTCATGCCTGAGGATCTGCATGCACCAGGCGCGGGTGCCACCTTCGACTTCCAGCATCTGATTCCGTTCCAGACGTTTAAGCCGGGGATGTGCCATGTAGAAGGGGACGCCGATGCCAGGGATACCGTCCGGCGAAAACCAGTCGTCACTCAACCAACAGTGCGGTTTGAGCCGCAGCCCGCGGCCTTGCAATTCCCGGTGCAACTGTTGCAGGCACCGATCCACGACAGTTCCTTCCAGGGAAAGGTTCAAGTCGCAAATTCGCAAATCAAGCAGCTGTTCATTAGGCAAACCAATCCAATCTTGACCACCCGATTTCTTGGTGCAACGGGCCTTCGGCTTCTTCGTCCGACCCGTTTTAATTCCAGTTTGGCGAGAACGTGTGGCCATCGAGTTGCCATTTATCGGGATGAAATATCTACAGTTGCGAATCAAGCGTGGGGAAACGGATTCTATGGGTTTCCGTCCATTTTCCAAGGACCATTTTAGCCAATTTCCCGGTTTGGCGGCAGACAAGATCGGGCAAGCCCAGGGCGAAGCTGCAGGCAGGTCCAGATGCCTGGGAGATTGGCTGGCCGGGTGTCCCTCTGACAGCCGGGACCGCCCCCTCACTCTGCACCGCCACCGCAGCTCGGGTCGGATCAAAAAGGTCCCGGCTCGACCCCCGATTTCCCAGCCCCTCCAGTTCGAGGCAGCGCATCAGTAGCAGGCCACGGCGACGGGGAAACGCGCATAAAAAGAGCCTCGCAGATCGGCTGGGACGTCGCATGGACATCCCGGCGTCTCTCGAGGCTCGTTCGCCGTGGTCAGCCAGCAGCTGGTTAACGGCTCCGGTTTTTCGTGATTGCTGAGGCAACCGGCATATCCGGGGAGAACGCAAAGACATAGACCAAGGTTGGGTTTTCCTTGACGAAATCGTTGTCAGAGACAACCAGCAACGTTTTGCGACCATCGGCCAAATCCGGGCCAAACGTCAAGCTTTCAATTTTCTCAGGCATGCCGGCCCCGGTCAGTCCAAATTTGGGGTCCAGCAAGTCGATAAACGTCTCTTTCTTGACCGGCTGGACATTGTATGGCAATTGGCAAGGCGGCAACTTGGAATGGGACTGGATCTCGCTGGCGCCCTGCAGTGAGATTTTCTTGATATGCTTGCAAACGGCTGCTCCACCGACCGTTCCATCCCGCTCAATGACCAGGAATTCATGATCATTGATCGCCAGGATTTCATTCAGCTTGTTGGATGTATTATCCAACTGGTACAGGAATTCCCGGTTGGTCCCGTTTGCAACATCAAATTCGATCAAACGACAATTCAAACCGAGCGGTTTACATTTATCATCCCGCATCGAATCCTGCAGCAGGGGACTTTGCATCAAGCCGTACAATCTTGATTTGTCCGGTGACAGGGCCAGGCATTCCATGCCCCGATTGCAGCTACGGCCCGACCAGTTCTTGCCGTTTTCATCAGCCTTATCGAGACCCGGATTATTGATCAGGTATCGCTTTGGCACTTCGAACCGACGCACCATCGATCCATCCATATTGACTTCAAACAGGTGGGGACCATATTCATCCGACATGTAAAGGGTACCATCGTTCGACAAGCGAACGGCTTCGGGATCGAGACGGCCTGCCAACGCTTCATTCGGGTAATACTGGGCAGCCGCACCGGTAAACGGCCGGTTCTGCTCGTCCTTCATCAAAACGGTCTTCTTCGTCTTGAACCGAATCGGTCCGCCAGCAGAACTGAAAGGGATTCTGATCTCAACAACATTGAACCGGCAATGCCAATTCACAGCACCATCCAATGGCCCGCGGTCGGGCAAGGCCACAAACAGGTTATCGCGGCCCAAGTATTCAAGTGCAGAAATACCGCCCATCATATTATTGGTCAGGCCTTCACCCAGTTCGTCGGTAAGCC
>JABACA010000278.1 GCA_014237975.1 Mariniblastus sp.
CAGTCATCTTTTTTATTCGCTCGAGATCACCCAACTGGATCGCGGCCAGGATGGGATCATATTTCCATGTGAAGATCCGATTATCTGTGCTGGGAATCCTGAAGCGATGGCTGCCCTTGCGTTCCCATTCGACCGGGTTCCCGGTTGAGACGTCGACCGGGATGGCGTCGATGTATGTTGAAACCAGTTCGTCGAGATCGTCGGGCAGACTGCCCTTGGCCAAGCGATGCCGCTCGATGGCCACGCCAAGCCGCGCGGTGGCAAAACGATTCATCAGCCATCCCGCCCTGACCAGGGACTTTTCGAGTCCCCTGAGCAACATACCACTAAAAACATGCCAATTCCTCGTCGCCTCCACCTTAGCTTTCATAAACATCGCCTCGACGGACGACTGTTGAATTCTCCCGGAGTTCTTCGCCTCACGGATAAGTGACACGTACTCTTTCAGGGTGGAGTCGAATAAAATTAAATCCTGATAATGCCAACCTTTCGGGATGAGCCTGCCCGGATTGTCGCGCCTGTTTAACATGACAAATTCGGCGCCGTTGATGAACGCCTCGATCGTCCCCGGCCCCGTGGAGATACGCTCGACCTGCATCGCGCGTTCCATTTGGCCAAGGTACTCCTTGTCGAGCGTCAGCAGTCGGTCGAGCTCCTGAAGATGCGCGTCGCTCAGCTTACCGGTGTGCAGGCATTTGTTGATCGTGTCGACCGTGATGTCGCCAATGGCGATATGGACGAGTTGACTGATCACGAACAGACCTGCATCGGATGCCCTGAACACTCGAAACTGCAGACGGATATCCCCCATCGCACCGTCGACATCGCCGCGATCCAACTTGGCCAAGGCGGAATATCGCAGGAGCTGGGCGACTCCTTTAAACTTGGCTAGATGTGGCAAACCGGTGTCGGAGCCGTTCTCGTAGGCGATCGGGAAATAATGACCCGGCCGCTTGGCTGCCTCCCGTAGATCGCTCAACAACCCATCGAATTGGGTAAAGTAATGCCGGATCAATTCTTCGTCACTCAAACCGGAGGGCGGTTCGTCGGCAAAGAACTTATACTCGCCCGTTTTGTTTCCCCGTGAATACTTGGTTGACAGTCGCTGCGCAAAGCCGGGCCAGTCTGGAAAAACCATGTCATTCGAGACTCGCCTTAATCCGCCGTCGACTGATCTGGGGCTGCGATCCAGCAGGGCGTCCAGTTCCTCCTCTGCCTTGGGATTCTTGTAAACCGTTTTGCCACCAAGTTCCTGTGTGAAAAGAAGCGCGTTGAACGGCTTGGCCATGAAGAAGTTGTCGTCATCGGCCGGGATCCCACCGATGTAATCCTCCATGCTGTATTTCCAGCCGTTCGCCTCACCAGCCGCCTTGTGCTTGGCCCACGCTCGGGCGCCCGTCCATCCCCCAACGAGGTAGTAGCCCAGCACGCAAATCAAGGCCAAGCCAACCAACCCAACCCCGCACCACGAAAAGCGAACGGCAACCCGATGGAAAGTCCCCTTACGCTCCTTCCAGCCAAAATGCGTCAGTGCCGCAATCAGGTTCACCGGAAAAGCATAGACCAAGCCCGGGATGACAGCTCCCAATGCGCCCGCCTCGTCCGTACGAAAACCGTACCAACCTATTCCTCCCCCGATCAGGCCTACCGCGAAGGGGCCAGCATAAATCAACAGCGTATGAGTCAGCAACTGAAGACGGCATCCCCGATTTTTCGGCCGGGAGACAAAGTAAACGGCAAGCCCCAGGTAACTCCCGCACAACCCCAACAACACCCCCCAATCCGGCTTAACGGTAATAAGGTCACAGATGTAACCACCTGCAGCGGCTCCCCCAAGCGGCCCGACAAGAATCAGCAACAGATGCGAGACCGATCGAAGCCTCCCGCCGGGTTTTCCATCGCGAATTGCAAACGCCAGGATGAATAGAAATAAAAAGGCATACAAGAGACCCAGGAACCCGACTTCATCCAAGTCTTCAACATTCTTTAAATCTCCAAAAAACATTATACCTACGAAAAAGAGCAGGACAAAATTGAAGTACACCAACGCCTTGAGCGAATTCGGGCACTCCCTCGGAGGCTCTGCATGTGTGTTTTCGTGAGCGTTCATTGTGTTACTTTTCATGGTTCATTAGCCACCAGTTTTGGCTCCTTGCGGTAATTCCCAACTGCAAAATCCAAGGGCCGTCTCTTGGGCGGAACTCCAAGAGTCGCCGTTGCAACAATCTTTGATTTCATTCCAACCCAACTGTCACAGAGTTGAGTCAGCTTTGCAAGCTGTAATCAGCGCATGGTCAAGCGGCAAAACCCGGAACATCTTTGAATGCACCACAAAGGACACGAAGCATCCACTCCCTCACCTTCGTTTTCTTCGTGGTAAAAAATGGCGCTTGGCCGAGAGCTTGCCTTCAGCGGCGGGCGAGGTTTTTGATGTAGCGCTTGGCTTTTTTGGGGT
>JABACA010000279.1 GCA_014237975.1 Mariniblastus sp.
GTGGAATGCCAAGGACGAGTTTACGACCAGCTTTGTCCATGGATGTCGGGTTGTCAAAGACAATCGGTTCCTACCCAAGGGCTGGAAACAAGAGGGTCCCGATCCAGCGATTTTAAAAGGCAGTTTTCTGAAAGCGACGCAACCCGGGAAATTGGCAGCCGAAGACCCGTGTATCAAAATGGTAGTGGCACGGATTCGATCCAATACAAGGTCTCGTTACCTGCCGGAGTGGATGCGGACAACCTGACAGTCCGAGCGACGTTGTACTACCAGGCATTGCCACCCTATTTCCTGAACAACCTGTTTGTCACGGCCCCCGAGGGTGAAGCGACGCGACGGTTGCATTACATGTTGAGTCGTATGGATCTAAAAGGTACGGCGATTGAGGATTGGAAACTCAGGATCAATGGCGTCGAAGCGAAAGTGCGCCACTAACGGGTGCCTGTAACTAAATTGGCTGTTGCCGACTGAACGCGTGGGTTGACCAGAGTTTAGGATGGAATATTATCCATGATCGCCGTACGTTTATCCGTGAGGTCAACATGATCCCTTTCCGCAGTTTCACAAGGTTCACCGCACAGGTGACACTGTCGTGCAGTATGTTTCTGGTGCTGTCGCTGATATCCGTCGTTTCCGGACAATCCCAGCAAGCAACTGACAGTCGTCCTAACATTGTTATTATTTACAGCGACGATCATGCACAGCATGCAATCAGTGCCTACGGTTCGAGAATCAACACCACTCCTGCGATTGACCAACTCGCCCGTGACGGAGTCCGGTTTAACAACAGTTTCGTGGCGAATTCCATCTGTGGACCCGCTCGGGCCACCTTGTTGACAGGACTGCATTCACACGCCAACGGGATGACGGCCAATAACACGCGTTTTCGCGATGACTTGCCAACGTTTGCAAAGTCCTTGCAAGCCTCCGGTTACCAGACCGCCATGATTGGTAAATGGCATATTCCGACCAAGCCCAAAGGATTTGACTATTGGGCCATTAAGCGAGGTGGTTATTACAATTCGCGATTTGAAACGCCGACCGGAATGGAGCCCTCCGAGGGGCATATAACGGATGTCATCACCGAAAGATCGGTGGATTGGATGCGTGAATCCAGCCAACAGGACCGTCCTTTCCTGATTTGGATTTCACACTCGGCCGTCCATCGAACCTGGGCGCCGGCCGGTCGTCATCTCGACCGCTATGCCGATGGTGATATCCCTGAACCAGCCAGCCTTCACGATGATTACCAAGGGCGTAACCCTGGCGCCTCCACGGCGCAAATGCGAGTTTCACGTGACCTGTTTCCGGCCTATGACCTGAAGCTGCCGGTGACGGGTGAAGGGATTCTGGACAAGGCGGCCAGCGGTCAGTTGGCCCAGCTGACGCCTCAGCAACGAAAACGGTGGGATGCGGCGTTTTCTCCCAGGAACGAAGCGTTTGCGAAATCCGGCTTGAGCGGTCGGGAATTGACAAAATGGAATTACCAACGGTACATCAAGAATTACTTGCGTTGTGTTGACGGCATCGATGAAAGTGTTGCCAGCGTACGGGATTTCTTGGCAAAAAACGAACTGGCGGACAACACGGTTGTTATCTACTCGTCCGACCAAGGCTTCTTCCTGGGGGACCACGGTTGGTATGACAAACGATGGATGTACGAAGAGAGTTTCAGGACACCCCTGATAATCCACTGGCCCCGTGTTACGGCCAAGCCGGCAACGTCGGACCACTTGGTGCAGAATATTGACATCGCGCCAACCTTATTGGAGATGGCAGGTGTTGAACGGGTTGATGCAATGCATGGTCGCAGCCTGGTTCCCATCTTAAAAGATGAGCAGCCTTCCGAATGGCGCAAGGCGGTTTACTATCATTATCAAATGAAAGAACCACCCGGTCGCACCTCGCACCTGGTGGCCAAGCATTATGGAATTCGAACGGCGCGGCATAAGTTGGTCTATTTTTACGAACACGACTTTTGGGAGCTGTATGATCTTCAGCAGGATCCGGGTGAATTGAACAACTTGTATCCCGACTTGGAGTCGTCCGATTTGGTGAAACAGTTGAAAAAACAATTAACCGGGTTGCGGGTCCAATACGACGACAAGAGTGGAAGACCGTTGTAAATCCGCTCTGTGGATTGATCGGTCGGGTTCTTGGTTCGACAATTTGTTTCAAGGTGATGCCGTCGCTGCCATGCAGGGTCTTCGGATTGTGATCTTTGTTTCCCGAGAGTTCCCGAGTGTTCGACAATCGGAAGGAGTTCCGTTATTCTGTTGGGAATGTAAACCGGCTGCCAGAGGCATCTGGGCGTTAAACATAACGATGTTACCAACGGGATTTTCATCATACTGGGCACTAAACGCAATCCACTTACCATCGGGTGAAAAACGGGGATT
>JABACA010000027.1 GCA_014237975.1 Mariniblastus sp.
CAATTGGGTATTTTGGGGCGGTGGGATCGCAAGCGGGATTTGCCTTGGCCGGCAACGATGGCTCAGGCAGCCGTAACGGTCGTATTGCTGTTGGTCTGTTATACCTATTCCAATGCTTTTGAAGTGATCTTGATTACCACGGCGCCAGTCTTCTGGTTGTTTTTGGGAATCACAGCATTGACCCTGATCATTTTGAGATTCCGTCCCGCATCCCGCTCCAATACGGGCAATCAGCCATCACCGGAAACACCCGGGAATGCGGATGCTCCCGTCTTTCGGGTGCCGCTATTTCCATTGCCGCCATTGATCCTGGCAGCCGCCTGCCTGGCGATGGTCTACACCAGCGTTGATTATCTGATCGCGAACCAATACTGGCTGGCGGCCGGACTGATTGGCACGATCATGCTGATCGGCATCGGGTTGGCAGTGGTTCTAAAACCTCAAGTGGAAACGCCTGGGGGGCAAGATTGAGTTCCGCAAGCGGGGCGTTGGTGGCCGTTTTCCCGCTGTCCGCTGCTGGTACCGCCAGCGGATCGCCCGCTAACGGACCGGGAACGAAATCAGGTTTGGAAGATCAGCGGCAAACTCATTTCCAGTGAAGTGGGGGGTCAGATTCAATTTCGGGATCACTTTTCATTCAAACTCCCTCAATAATTAGCTTTTCGCCTTGCTCCTCACCGGGCCATTGGATTAAACTCCCTGATTCGAAACCCCGATGTTTTGGGGTCACATTAAACGCCATCGAATCTCCCGGAGCGAATCGAGTGGGAACCAAAAAGACCGGAAAAGGTCGCAGAAAAATTGGCCGCAAGAAACGAAGAATGCGTGCCAAGATCAGGCACCGCAAGAAATAATTGCCAATCACTCAACTGGCCGCCATGCAATTCTTTGAGCGGCCAAAGCTACCAACACGTGCCATGGTTCACTGCTGCGCCGGTATCCTGTGGCATGAAGTCCTGCATTGGGGATCGACCATCACATCCTCATCTACACCCTGGCCCCATGTGGCAGGCCTCGTTCCAGGTCGACCGGTTGTTTACTGGTAAAGATCAAGAAAGGGTCGTGTCATGGCAGCCACAGGGAATCGGGCTTGGACATTTTCTCTGGCTTGAGATACGAGTTGACTGGTCGGTTCGACCTGCTCGACGATGTACTTGGTCCAGCGGGCAAATTCATCCCGCGCGCCGTAATTGGTTGCAAAAGAAGTTTGCTGGTGAAGTACCAGGCGATCGGTGCCATCGCCCAAGACGGAAATGGTTGGTAGCCCCCCCGCCATCGCCATCATCAGTTCCGTGGGCAATGGACGTACCAAATGTGAATGCCAATAGACTTGGGATCCTGCCATTGCCTGCTCGATCAGGTGGCTGTGTTTCATCAGGTGAACATACCGCTGGGATCGCGTCCGATTGGCATAAATTCTCAGACGTTTTTCCTGCGGTCCAGTTCCAAATACTAACAGGTGGACGTCGTACTCAATGCAGTTCAACAGAGCGGCAGCCCAGATCAGGTCTTTGATACGAGTGCGGGGTGACAGTTCAGCCACGGTTGTAATGACCAGCGCATCCGGGTTGTCGATGCCGAGGGCTTCGAGTAGCTGGCCTCTGGCTGATTCCCGATTTACCGTCACGGGTGATATCGCGTTGGGGATGACCGTGATCGGACTGGAGCGTGGAACGAAATCATGGTCAATCAAAAATTGAGTGATCTGCTCAGGGCACACCGTCAGCTGGGTTCGTTTTGCCATGAGCTGGCAGGTCATGCGAAACCAGAGTTCCCGGGTGTGAGGGATTTCCAACAGGGTGGATACCCGCTGGGTACTCATCCCGACGGTTGCCAATTGGCTGATGACGGCCGAATCAAAGTCCCAGGAATGAACGACGGCCGGGCTTAGTTTTTGCACGAGCCGCCTTAACCGTTCTGTTTTCCCAACCCATCTTTCCTGTCGTTGGCTGATGGCGTGAATGGCGACGTTAGGCGCAAAATCGAGTTGGCCTTGGCAGTCCTGGTCCATGACGGCCACGTGGATATCCAATCCGCGCAGTGCCAATTCGCCGGTCAGCAGATGCAGTTGATACGCATTACCGGCTGGAAAAAGCGATTTGACAACAAACAGGATGCGTTGGCTCACAATGTTGATTCACAGGGTTGGTCTGCTGGCAATTGCAACAACTTGAGAATAAGGTCGACCTGCCTTGGCAGTGAGAACTGTAATTCTGCCGTTTTTACACCACGACTGGCAAGGCGGCTTCGTAGTTCCGGTTTCGAAAACGCCAACTGAATTGCTTCGGCCAGGGCTGACGGGTTGCCCGAGGGTGCCAGCAGGCCATTTTCATCGGGTTCAATAAATCCTTCTGTCCATCGATTGGCCGTTGCCAGGATGCACCGCTGTTTTGCCATTGCCCGAATCACCCCCGGGTCAGCCCGGTGGGTTCGGTACGAGTGTATGTAGAGGTCGGCTGCCAGCAGCAATCCTGCATCATCATCAAAAAAACCTGGCATGACCACAGACTGGATGAGATTCAAATCGACGATTTCTTGCCAGGCCCTGGCTGCCATCTTGCCATCTCCGACAATCCACAGCTTGGCCTTGGGGTAGTTTTCGATCACGGTCGACCAGGCCCGAATGGCATCCAGGATGCCGTCGTCGTTATTGTCAGTTAACGATGTGATTGCCAGTGGCCGCCCCGCGTCCACTCCCAATATTGGATGAGCTTCAGAGAGCGCGGCCCGGGCCGCGCTTTGCGATGAAAGTGAGGGTGGCTGCATCGTTGCGGCTGCGCCGGTAGCGATGACCTGCACGGGCGGCATATCGTCGAGTTCCGACAAATCTTCCGCCAGGCTTTGACAGTCCGTTACAACCGCCCGGCATCGGCTCAAGCCGCTAATATACCTGCGCGGGATTTGCTGAACCGAATCAACGCCTAGCAGCGAGCGATTAACAAAAACAACGACAGGCAACTCTTGACCCACCGACCGCAAGATGGCGTGGGTGACGATGCTGAAACCGAAAACAAGGATGGCATCCACTCTCTCGGTTTCACAAAAGTACTTGCCAAATCGTCGAGCATAACGAAATGTGGCCCACGGCCCACCGCTGATTCTGGCAATCCGGTTGACCGGGATCTCCCGGTAATCCAACAGGCCCGGCCAGGATTTTTCCAGTTTAGAGGTTAGGATTTGTACGGCATGTCCCTGTCGTTTCAGTTCTGTTGCCAGTTCTCCCAATTGGAGTTCGGTCGGTCCGGAAAACGGCCAAAATCGTTCGGCGACGAGTGCGATCCGCAGTGGATCGATGAGCCGTAAGTCAGTGTTGTTTTCTTCCGTTTTCACCAAACACGCCTTGGGTGGTTTTCCAGCTTAGTCGACTCCAAACAACCAGAGTGGAGCGAACTAGTTTTCTCGATCGGCTCCCGGTAAATCGTCTGCCTCCAGGCAAGCAAGGTGAGGCAGGTTTCGATATTCGTCGTTGTAGTCTAAGCCGTAGCCAACCACAAATTCATCCGGGATATCAAAGGCGACAAAATCAGGTCGCAATTCAACCTGCTGTTTTCCCGTTTTTTGAAGAAGGACGGCCGATTGAATGGACTTGGGGCCCAAATGGTGAATCATGTCAATCACGGCATTGAGCGTATTGCCCGTGTCAAATATATCATCAATCAGTAACACTTCCCGATTGGCAACATCCAAAATCATCTCTGAGTTAATCGTCAGCGGGCCACGTTGTGTTCCACGGTAGCTGGCCGTTTGCAAAACACCAACTCTTAACGGCATATCGAGTTTTCGAATCAGGTCGGCCAACAGGATCACACTTCCTGTCATGACACCAATGATCGTCACAGGACGTAAACCATAAAACTGGTTAATCGAACGGGCCAGTTGTTCAACGCCCTTGTTGAGTTGTTGTTCGTCCAGCAGAATTTTCACGTCTGCAAACCCGCGAAACATGGATAGAGTGGGAGTTGGTTAGTAGCATCATGATAGTCCGTGTACCGGCCTGCGGGTAGTTAACCGCTCAATACCGAACCGGTTTGGCAGCAGGAATGAACGAGAAACGGATGGGGATCAGCCGTGATCAAGTCGGGCTCGGGTTAATTCGATTGCCCGTAGCAGGCCTTTTGCCTTGTTCAACGTTTCCTGGTACTCCGAGGCCGGATCACTGTCAGCGACAATCCCGGCGCCGGCCTGAATGTACGCCTTGTTGTCTTTGATAACCATGGTCCGCAACGCAATGCAGGTGTCCATGTTCTGGGAATAATCAAAATAACCGACCGCCCCGGCATAAGGTCCTCTCCGTTGTGGCTCGATTTCATCGATGATCTGCATCGCCCTGACCTTGGGAGCCCCCGAAACGGTTCCGGCTGGCAAACTGGCCATCAGCGCATCAAAGGCGTCGCAATCATCTCGCAGCTGTCCGGTGACCGTTGATGAGATGTGCATCACATGGCTATACCGCTCTACAACCATCAAGTCCGGCAATTCAATGGAGCCGTACTCTGCTACCCGGCCCACATCGTTTCGGCCCAGGTCTACCAGCATCACATGTTCGGCCCGCTCTTTCTCGTCGGCCAGTAATTGCCTTTCCAGTTCTTGGTCTTCGCTCTCGGTCTTGCCTCGCCATCGGGTTCCGGCGAGTGGACGCACGGTCATCTTGCCATCCACAACGCGGCACATGATCTCAGGCGAACTGCCGACGAGCGTCATATCTCCGCTCCGTAGAAAGAACATGAACGGGCTGGGATTCAAAACGCGTAGTGTCCTGTAAACCTCAAACGGATGGCATTCAATATCTGTTTCCAGTCGCTGACTGATAACCACCTGGAAAATGTCACCGGCACGAATGTACTCTATGCAACGACGGACCGCGTCTTCGAATTCCGCTTTCGAGAAATTGCTTTTGAATTCCGTGGGGTCCACCGTTTCAATTTTAATATCATCAAACGTCAATTCGGTTTCAGGTTGGGACAACTGCTGAATGGTTTTTTCAATCCTTGCCACGGCGCTGTCGTAGGCCAGCTCGACCGAGTTAAATTGGTCAGGCCGAGCCAGGGCAACAATCGTCAACGTTTTAGTGATGTGGTCAAAAACGACCATCGAGTCATAGAAGCCAAATGCCATATCACTCAAGCCGCGGTCGTCGGGCGGACTGTCAGGTAAGTCCTCGACATAACGGACGACGTCGTATCCGGCATAACCAACGGCCCCACCCGTAAACGGGGGCAAGTCGTCGAGTTGGGCGACCTGGACACTTTCGATCAGTTTCCGGAACTCCTCCATCGGGTTGTCCACGACGCGAGTTTCTACCTGGTCGCCCCGAATTATGGAAATAGTATTGCCTGATGCGACCAGCCGCATATGAGGGTCGGTTGCCAGAAAACTGTAGCGACCCACCCGCTCGCCCCCGACAACGCTTTCAAACAAACAAGCATCGGTGCCTGCATCGAGCCGCCAAAACGCGGATACGGGCGTCAGGGAATCGCTCAGAAGACGCCGAAATACCGGCACGGCGTCATGGGATTCACATAATTCGTTAAATTTTTTTCGATTTGGAAAACAACGCACGGGAAATTGCCAGCGGTAAATCAAACCGCCCTTGAAAAACGACGGCCGGGAAGCGTAAGATTCTGCGAAGCTACCATTTGCCTGCTGCGAGGATGTACCCCGCAGGATCGTAGCATCATAAGTTCAGTGGCCAAGCTTAACACGTCTTTGCAACTCAACAACCTGCAACCGTAACGGATTCGTATCCGGTTGGACCAGAATGTATCCATGAAGTGCCAAAAATGTGAAAAACCGGCAACATTTCATATTACTGATTTGACCGGCGATGAATTGTTAGCCTTGCACCTTTGCCCAGATTGCGCCAAGGAGTATTTGAAAGCGGACGATGATGTGGAAGCGGCCCCCACCATAACGGGCGTTCTGCAGCAACAGCTCAAACTGGAACAGACCGCCGAAGACCTGAAAGAACTGGATGCACGAGAGTGTCCAATCTGTGGTATTTCTTTTTATGAATTCCGACAGTCTGGTAGGCTGGGTTGCCCAAACGATTACGCTTGCTTTGCAGCTGAGCTGGAACCACTGCTGGGGAATGTTCATGGTGACAATGTTCATGTGGGAAAGCGACCGAAACGCGGTTCAGAGGACACGGAAATGCAGACAGAGACAATTCGTCTGCGCCGGGAAATGAAAGAAGCGGTTGAAAACGAAGATTACGAAAAGGCCTCCCAATTGCGGGACCGCATTCGCACGATAGAGGGAGATAGCTAGGTTGATGCTTGATTCGATGGCAAGTAGTTGCGGCGAGTGGCTCAAGGGGAACGGGCCTGATTCGGATATCGTGATGTCCAGTCGTATTCGGCTGGCTCGCAACCTTGCCGATTATCCTTTTATCAAGCGGTGTACCGATATCGATCGCGCCAGTATTGAATCAACGGTGCGAGAAAAATTAAAAGCGGACGAGCAGTTCAAGAATCAGACGTTTATCAACGTGGCCGAACTTGAGAATCTCGATCGACAATTTCTTGTCGAGCGTCAGCTGATCAGCCGTGAACTGGCCGACGCCGAAGGCGCTCGTGCAGTGGCCATCGATGAAATGGAGCGGATGAGCTTGATGGTCAACGAGGAAGACCATTTGCGGATTCAGGTCATGAAAAGCGGCTTCGACCTGCAATCGGCCTGGGATCAAATCAACCATGTTGATGACATGATCGAAGAGCGACTGAACTATGCATTTCAGAAAGATTTGGGCTACCTGACGGCTTGCCCAACCAATGTCGGAACGGGCATGCGTGTCAGCGTGCTGGTTCACTTGCCAGCGCTGGTCATTACAAAACATATCGAAAAAGTATTTCGCACCTTCCAGCGGATTAACCTGGTTGTGCGTGGACTTTACGGAGAAGGTTCACAAGCGATGGGTGACTTTTACCAAGTCAGTAATCAGATCACTCTGGGTAAGAGTGAGGAAGAGTTGATTAAGCAGGTTGGCGACGTGGTTCCGGTTCTGATCAATTATGAACGCAAAGCCAGGGATTTCTTGATCAGTGGTGAAAATCAACACAACCTTTTTGATCAAGTCAGCCGGGCCTATGGAACCTTGCAGAATGCACAGCAGATCAGCAGTGAAGAGACGATGTACCTGTTGTCACAGGTTCGCATGGGGGTCAATCTGGGGCTGATTGGCGATTTGGAAATTCCTACCATCAACAAACTGTTTATTCATACCCAACCAGCGCATCTTCAAAAGCTGCGGGGCAATGAACTGGATACGATGCAACGTAACATCGAACGGGCCAATTATCTTCAGCAACACCTCAAATCGTCGTCGGGGGACGGTGCTGAGATGAACTAGACCAGATGCTTGCCTGGTTATCCGCCTACCGCTCCGGGATTCCGCCAAACCTGGTGTGCCCCAAGAAAGCGTGCTCCAGCGACACCCCCAGCAGCCAATTTTCGGCTGACTGCTGTCCGGCCGGTTCAGAAAGTAAGTCCGAAATCCTTAAATAACCATGCTGCTCCGCTACAACGATTCTCTCTGAAACGTAAAATGGGTGAATTCCGCCAGCCGGTTACGGTTCTATTTTGGCCAACATTTCCACTGAATTTAAAACGATAGAAACAAGAAATGTCGAGCAGTACGGATTTAGAAACAGCAAAACACCGCGCCAAACAAGAGCTTGACCAACATGCTTGTGAAATGGTGCAGCGGCATTTTCATGAATCAACCGGTTGCCCATTCTGGCTTCAAAAGAAAAGCGAGCTTGGTTTTGATCCGTTAACCGAGATCCAATGCTATGAAGATCTCAGAAAATTTCCGCTGTTCGAGGATGAATGGCTGAGGGGAGGGCCTGTCGAACGGTGGCGCATGAAGGACATGTCAAATTGCCCGACTTATGTATTTGAAACGGGGGGAACGACGGGGCTTCCAAAGAGTCGTGTGGTGGTCGATGACTTTCGAACTGACTACGAGCTTTTTAGCGACACTTTGCCGGACGAGTATTTCCCGAAAGGGGCCAATTGGTTGATGCTGGGGCCGTCTGGACCGCGGCGGTTGCGATTGGCCGTAGAACATCTCGCCCAACACCGTGGGGGCATCTGTTTTTGTATTGACCTAGATCCTCGCTGGGTTGTCAAGCTGATCAAGAAAGGCTGGATGGAACATCTCGAAGCTTACAAGATACACTGCATCGATCAGGCGATCACGATCCTGACCGCCGGACATGACATTCAATGCATGTTCGCAACACCAAAATTACTCGACTCGTTATGCCTGGCTCTGGAGGATCGGGGAACCTCGCTGGTTGAACTGGGAGTCAAAGGCATTTTTTCCGGGGGAACGGAATTTACACCTCAGTGGACCCGTTATGCGGTTGAAGAACTGTTGGGTGGACCGGCCGGGGAAGGGGGTGTTTACATGACACCCACCTATGGCAATACATTGATGGGTTTGGCATGCAGCAAGCCGGTAACTGCCGAAGAGGGCTACAAGATATCCTATTATGCGCCGCAACCCAGGGCCGTGGCCGAAGTAGTATCTTTTGAGGACCCCACATCGGTTGTGGGCTATGGTGAAACGGGTAGAGTTAAGTTGACCACACTGACGCCGGAGTTTTTTGTTCCCGGTTTTCTGGAAAGAGATGAAGGCGAACGAGAACAGCCATTTGAACTCTACCCATGGGACGGTGTCAGTGGCGTCAGGCCGTTCCACCAGTTGGCTTCATCGACGACGGTGGGTGTCTACTAATACCCGTTCATTATTGCCCAGAGATTGAACGGTCCGGATCGGTTCCTTGGATGTTTGGTTGGGAGAAACTTTCGTGATTGATATTCCTGTAATGCGATGGGGCAAGCCCTACGAGTCGCTTGAGAAAGCTGATGTCAGCCATTTCGAGACGGGCGAGCCGATTGCCAGGGTCAGCCAGGCCAACGGGGGTTTGTTGGCGCGGGACATGAGGAAAGCCGACGGCGCGCGACAGTTGCTTCGGGAGTTCTCCATTGACGACTTGATTCAATTGACAGCCAAGGCCGCAGATCTTTTTGAAAACGAGACGTTGCCACTGGGAAGCGGGACTCAGGCGCCGGATGAATTTGTGACCCATCAATCCGCTTCGACCGGATTGCCCGAGGTGATGTGCCGGTCCAATATGAAGAAAAACAGTTTCGTACTTCGAAACATGCGTGAGATTCTGGACTGTCTTACACGGGGATTGCCCTGGGATATTTTGAGCCGAGGCTATGGGGCAGAATCCCGAGGCGTCGTCGTCAGTTATCAGGCACAAACGTCGGTGCTGGGCGCTGTCTTGCCTTCGAATTCGCCAGGAGTTCATACACTCTGGCTACCCGTCATACCATTGCAGTTCGGCTTGGTCTTGAAGCCGGGTTCTTCGGAACCCTGGACTGCCTATCGGATCGCATCTGCCTTTGAGCAGGCTGGTATCCCGTCGGAAGCGATGGGGCTTTACCCGGGAGGCCACGATGTCGGTTCCACGTTGTTGGCCAGCTGCCAACGCTCGATGGTTTTTGGCAGCGAGAAAACGGTTAATCAATATGCCGGAGATCCGCGGGTCCAGGTCCATGGACCGGGGTTCTCCAAGATTTTTCTGGGTGAAGATTGTGTCGACCGTTGGGAAGAGTTCATCGAACTGATGGTGGAAAGTGTCTACGTCAATGGCGGCCGTAGCTGTATCAATTGCAGCAGTATATTTGCCCCGCGACACACTCATGAAATCGCCCAGGCCATCGCGGAAAAACTAGGACCGACGGAACCATTGCCGACGACGGATCCCGAAGCTGGATTGGCCGCATTCACGACGCCGGGCGTTGGTGCGGCGATTTGGAACATGGTCCAACAGGACCTGCAGGCAGAAGGCGTGACCCACTGCACGGCCGACTACGGTCCAAGACTGGTTGAGCGGGAGCGTTATTCGTATTTGCGACCTGTCGTGGCCCATGCCGACAACTCAGACTGTGCGATAGCGACCAAAGAGTTTATGTTTCCCTTTGTGACGGTGGTGAAGTGTCCGCAGAAAGATATGATCAAAAAAGCGGGTCCGACACTGGTTGGTACGGCCATCACGGAGGATCAGGCCTGGATCGAACAACTGACCGCGGCGACGACAATCGATCGACTGAACATCGGACCGATCGCCACCAATCGCCTGAATTGGTTGCAGCCCCACGAGGGAAATCTCATTGATTTTCTGTTCCGCTCGAGGGCGTATCAGGTAGCCAACCAAGACATGGTTCAATCGTTAAATTCCTGAATCGGTGCCATTAATAATCCTTGAATCTTTAGCGTAGTCGATATTTTAGTTCCATGATCAACTTTGACTTTGAACCGCGGACTCGCCTTGTTTGTGGGCAGGATTCGATCGACCGCCTTGGCGAGTTGGCACTTGAATTGGGCATCCACCGGGCTTTGGTGATTACGGATCCCGGGATCGTTGCGGCGGGTCATGTTCAAAGGGGGCTGGATTCGCTACGCAAGGCCAAGATCGACTCGATGCTGTTTGATGGGGCTCGAGAGAACCCGACCACCGACGATGTTAATGCGGGTTTAAAAATGGCGTTGCGTTACGGTCCCGAGTTGCTGGTTGGACTGGGCGGTGGCAGCAGCATGGACTGTGCCAAGGGGGTTAATTTCCTGTACTCCAACGGAGGACAAATGCAGGATTATTGGGGGGTTGGCAAAGCGAGCAAGGAGATGTTACCCATGATTGCTGTTCCAACCACGGCTGGAACGGGGAGTGAGATGCAATCGTTTGCCCTTATTTCCGATTCCCAAACCAATGTGAAAATGGCCTGTGGAGACACGAAAGCAAGTTTTCGTATCGCCATCCTGGACCCGCTGTTGACGCTGACCCAACCGGCCCAGGTAACGGCGCTGACCGGAATAGATGCGCTTTCACATGCGGTTGAGACCTATGTAACCAAACGCCGCAACCAACTTTCTCTGGTGTTCAGCCGGGAGTCCTTTCGCTTGCTGGCTGGCAATTTTCAACACGTTATCAATGATCCCGAGTACGTCAATGCGCGTGCTGCCATGCAGCTTGGCGCGGCCTATGCAGGTTTGGCGATCGAAAACTCGATGCTTGGCGCCGGCCATGCATTGGCTAACCCGCTGACTGCCGAATATGGCATATCCCACGGACAGGCGGTGGGCGTAATGCTGCCCCATGTGGTGCGGTACAACGGAAAGAAGCACAACGCTTGGTACCAGGAATTGATTTCCGTCATCGCTGATTTTCCAGGTGGACCTGCGGTGAGCAACGGGGCTTACGGTTTGGCTGATTTCCTGACGCAAGTTGTCAAAGCGGCGGGCTTGGAGGTTAAGCTGGAATCGCTGGGTGTCAGCCGCCAACAGCTTCCCGCCCTGGCCGCGGCAGCAGCCAAACAATGGACGGGTGAATTCAATCCTCGCCGGGTCGACGCGGGATCATTGCAACAACTCTATGAGCAGGCATTTTGAAGCTGATCAACCGCGAGCCTGGACTGGTAGAGCCGGTTTTTTTGTGTGTAGCAACGACTCCTGGCTCGAGCTTCAGTCCCTGTCCGTGTAGAAACGGTCGCAAATCACCGGGAAACCGTCTGTTGAAGTGGTGTGACGTTTTGTGATAATGAACAGTACGGGTTTACCCCGGGATAGAATAGGATCTGTCAGAAACCGGTCGGGTCGGGGCGATGGAAACGGTTTTCTTGTCGGAGCAAATGAGGTTGCTGTTGGGAAGGTTCGAAGTGGAGTAAAGTTTTGAGGATCAAAAAACAGATAATACGATTGGTCTTTTGGATGGGGATCGCGGTTGGCACCGCTGGATCATTGCAGGGCCAACAACAGGCCGGGGACTTAAAAACCTCCAATGACGAGCGGGCCACTTCGCCAAAAACGGTAAAAGGTCCTGCCCTCCCGCTTAAGCAAACGGATGCGGGCTGGCTGTTGTTCCGGGGAAATGCGAATTCAACGGGTGTCGCTGTCGGCAAATTGCCGGCCAAGCTGGATATCGTTTGGGAACATGAGATCGATCAGGGTGCAATCGAGGGAACGCCCATCATTGTAGGAGGGCGGCAGCCCCGCACTTACATCGGCGATTTAGATGGACGCATCCTGGCATTTGATTTGAACTCGGGCAAGTTGGAATGGGAGATCCAGCTGCCCGACAAACTCGGTTTCGTGACGGCACCCGCCTTTCGAAACAACCGCCTGTATATTGGGGATATCGACGGGATCTTTCATTGCTTCGATATGAATGGCAAAGAGCTGTGGAAATTCACGACCGACGGGGAGATCGATTCCAGCGCGAATTTTTATAAGGACCTGGTATTGTTTGGTTCCCAGGATTCGAAACTTTATGCTCTGAACGCCGTTACGGGTAAAGTTGTTTGGGAACTGGAAACTGGCGACCAGGTGCGCTGCAGTGCGACGGTGGTTGAAAATCGAGCGTTTGTAGCCGGGTGTGACGGGTCATTGCACATCATCGATCTGGATCAAGGCAAAGAGGTGGGAAGCGTCCTGATTGAGTCACCAACGGGAGTGACACCGGCTGCCCGCGGAGAATTGGTGTTTGCCGGGACGGAACAAGCCGGATTCTTTGCCATCAACTGGAAGAATGCCAAGTTGAAATGGAAGTATGATGATCCAGAAGGAGGCCTCTCGACTCGCAGTTGCCCGGCAGTTCACGGGAAACACGTGGTCCTGGGTGCCAACAACCGGAAAGTCTACTCGCTCAACGCGGACACGGGCCAACTCAATTGGTCGACGGTTCTGAAGAGTAAAATCGTTTCTTCGCCGGTGATTGTGGACGGTCGAGTCCTGGTGGGTTCCACGGACGGACGTTTTTATGAATTGGCCCTCGAAACAGGCAAAATCGTCTGGGAAAAAGAACTGAGGGGTGGAATTATTGGTTCTCCAGCAGTGGCCTTTGGGCGAGTCGTCATTGCGACAGACCGAGGTGTGGTTTATTGTCTAGGAGGCAAACAGACCTCCAATTCGGATATCCCCTAACCGGAAATGTACTGACTCACATTTATGTCATCTGATTCCACAAAAACGGAAGTTGGTAGTTATTTCATCTCCAATTACCCGCCATTTTCACAATGGCAGAAGGATGAATTGGAGTTGGTAACGACGGCAATGGCTGCGCCTCCCCGCGATGTGCCGCTGGGGTTGTATTTACATATCCCGTTTTGCCGTAAGCGATGCAAGTTCTGCTATTTCAAGGTATTCACGGACAAGAATGCCAAGGAAATTGAAACTTATGTGTCGGCACTTTGCCGCGAGATCGAGCTTGTCAGTCAACAACCCGTATTGGGTAATCGGCCTTTTCGGTTTGTTTATTTTGGTGGTGGCACTCCCTCTTTTTTGAGCTCCCGTCAATTAACATCGCTGGTCGATCGATTGCGTCAGAATATTAATTGGGATTTGGCCGAAGAGGTGACGTTTGAATGCGAACCGGGTACGTTGCAGGAAAACAAGATCAAGACGCTCAAAGAACTGGGGGTCACCCGGTTGAGCTTGGGGGTCGAGAATTTTTCCGATACGGTCCTTGAAGAAAATGGCCGTGCCCACTTGTCCAAAGAAGTCTACCGATGTTGGGACTGGATCAAGGCGGCTCAATTTGACAACGTCAACATTGATTTGATCTCGGGGATGGTGGGTGAAACCTGGGATAACTGGAAAGACAATATCCGGCGTGCGATTGAGCTATCTCCCGAGAGCGTGACGATTTACCAGATGGAGTTGCCGTTCAATACGGTTTACTCCAAAGATATCCTGGGCAACAAAATTGAAACGCCTGTCGCTGACTGGCAAACCAAACGGGATTGGGTGGACTATGCTTTTGACGAATTCCTCTCCCAGGGGTACCACGTCAGCAGCGCTTACACGGTCTGCAAGGACGCCTCCAAAGTCAATTTCAGTTATCGAGACAACCTCTGGGAGGGATCGGATCTGTTGGCCACCGGGATTGCCAGCTTTGGACATATATCAGGTGTTCATTATCAAAATCTGCCCGAAATGAAACAGTATCTGGAGTCGCTTCTGGACAAGGGTGAGCTGCCTTTGGGACGGGCGATGAAACCAACCAAGCAGCAATTGTTGATTCGAGAAATGATCTTGCAGCTCAAGCGAGGATTCCTGGATGTCCCCTATTTCTCGGAGAAGTATGGCGTCAATATCATCGATCACTGGAAACAGGAGTTTGCCGAACACCAGGCCAACGAAATGCTGGTCGTCAAACCGGAGCGTGTCGAATTGACGCGCAAAGGATTGTTGCATGCCGATGGGTTATTGCCGATTTTCTTTGAGGCGGAGCATCGGGGAGTTCGTTACACCTGATCCATCAGATTGGCCTAATGGGCAGGTGATCCTACAACGAATGGGTGGCGTGTACGCCTCAGTGAAGGTCAGTGCTATGAATGAAAACCTGATTTTCATGATGGGTGAATTCGAAGCCGAGTTTCCGCCCGGCCTGATGTATGCTGCCAACCACATGTGGGCATTACCCGTGGGAGAGACGCTCCGGTTTGGTTTTACTGCGTATGCAGTCCGTTTATTGCAGGACGTCTATTTTATGGATTGGCTGGTAGAATCGCCTGCCGATTTGACCTCGGGCCAGGAAATTGGCTCCATCGAGAGCAAGAAGGCGGAAAGTTCCCTATACGCTCCTGTGACCGGTCGCCTCAGTCAGTTTAACGACGAATTGTTGAATGATCCTTCGGCCATCAATACGGATAAATACGGTCAAGGATGGCTGTTCGAAGTGAGCGCGACCTCTCCCGATTTACTGTCGGCTGACCAATACGTCGAGTTGTTATCCAGTGTCTGGGCCAAGACTCAACAAACGATCAAAGGACAGCTGAACGAATGACGCTTACGCATGATTACGTCCAGCAAGTTTTTGCGTTGCTCGAACAAGGCCAAATCGACCGTTATCTGGCCGAGTATGTGGCCGAGGATGTGCAATGGACTATCACCGGTTCCAATGTGCTGGCCGACACTTACACTTCGCGTGACGATTTTGTGAACCGGGCGATTGCCAGGCTGAAAGCTTCACTCGCCGGCAGTATTCGATGGAAGGTCCATCACGTTTATGTTGATGGCGACACGGCCATCGTTGAAATGACATCGATCGCCACCGCCAAAAAAGGCCACCCCTATCGCAACGAATATGTTTGGATCCAGCGATTTGAAGCGGGCAAGATTGTCGAGGCCCGGGTTTATTATGATGACGTATTGGTCGACAAGACGATGCTCTAGTCCTGGCACATCTCACCATTTGCAAAGTGGATTGATTGGACTTGCCAGCAACAGGTTTTCTTTTTTCCGGTAGATGATACAGCCTGCCTCCTGGCTGGGCGGCCTGGTTCCCCGGCCAACCGGAGCGTGTCAAAGGGCCTGGCAGGTTAATGTAATACAGGCAACCAATCGAGTATTAAACCCATTTTGATATTTACGGCTCAAGCCGGCCGAGCTGCTCTTTTGCTCTGATTTTCGGCTCGATTTCTGTTAGAATTGCGGTGTTACATAAAACGCTTAATGGTTCAAAATGTCGAAACGCATATCGGTCGTTGTCTCGCAAAGTCCGAGCAAAAATCCGGCCAAACGAAAGCTCGAAGAAGACATCGTGTTGGGTTTATTGCTCGAGCCGGGCATTGATGTAACGGTGGTTCCCAACCTTTACGATATCAAGCCCGACAGTACGGGGATGTTGGCGCTCCAAGGCATGGCTGGCAACATGGTCGTAGTGGCCTGGTTGTATGAACGGGCGACTCACTGGATTCTGGATCGCAATGGAATCAATGGACAGGTTGGAAAGGTTTTTTTGACCAGTGAACCGGCTGAAGAAGGCGAAGAGCAACCGGTAGATGAAGATGACAAGCTAAGAGTGATTGAGACGCGTGAAATTCCAGATCGCAAGATTTATGCGCTCGACTTGAGATCTGCCAACCCCCCGCAGGCATTCATTGATGAAATCAAACGGATCCACTCTGAAAACGTTGTCCAAGTCGTTGGCTTGGGAGACCTGACCGGCGGACTGACCAGTACGGCAGTTGCCTCGACCGGTGAAACTGCGATGCGGGCAGATTCTGTTTCAGCAACGGGTGAATCGGTCCCCAACCGAATCGAAGCCGAGGGAGGCCGGCGATGGTATCCCGTGATTGATTACAGTCGTTGCACGAACTGTATGGAGTGTGTTGATTTCTGCCTGTTCGGCGTCTACGGTGTCGACCGCATCGATACGATTCTGGTCGAGCAGCCGGATAATTGTCGTAAAGGATGTCCGGCCTGTAGTCGAGTTTGTCCGGAAAATGCGATCATGTTTCCGCAGCACAAGACGCCGGCGATTGCCGGTTCGGCGGAATCGGCGGCCAGCATGAAGATCGATCTTTCTCAACTGTTTGGCGCCCCGTCCGACGGGAAAACGGCCGAACAAATCGCGGCGATCGAGCGAGACGAACAATTGATTTTGGCCGGCCGTGACGCGGTGGGAGGTCCAACCGTGTTGCCCAAGCGGCACGAAGTGCGTGAGGTGGCCGCGACTGATAAACTGGATGATCTCGTAGACCAGTTGAATGACCTCGATATTTAGAAAGCCACCCAGTGGATTTCACAAGCGCCGCTGGTGCGTTCGCTCGAAAAATTGCCGTTCCAGGTTTTCTCAGCGGATGCTGCCCTGCTCCGATTCGGCCATATGCTCATAAATCTCCAGAGCTTTGGCGAAGTAGGCTTTTGTCTCGTGTGGTTGAATCAAGCGGTCGGGATAATAGAAAATGATCGCTCCATCTCGACCTTCCATGGCGATTCCCCGCATCTGAGTCAGTCGAGTCATCAGATCGACATCGAAAAATTTTCGAATCGCAGTTTTATCATCACTCTTGAGCGTGAACAAACTTGAAAACGTTTCCTGGTCGTCGATCGGGATTTCCCTCAGATAATCGGTTTCCGGTTTCTTGATGTAATCCCGCGCTACATTTTCTAAATACTCTTGGCTGGGCCAAAGATGGAACCGGGGGACTCGGATCAACTTTGATTGTAGCGCCATAATCGATTGTAAATACGACTGTGTACGGACGTTCCGCTCGCCCGCTCCCCATTCATACTTTTCGACGATGTAAGCGTAGTCAAAGATGCCAATCGTCACATTGTTCGTCTCTCCATAAATGAAGGCTTTTTTTACCTGGATGTTGCCTAATTCATTTTCACTATCTTTGGTGAACAACGAAAAATCGGAGATCTCTTCGAGTACGGGGTGGTCGGATTTATTGGTGTAGTGGAGACCAAGGTCTTTGGCCATTTTGCGGAACGCCAGTTTTCGCAAATGATACCAATAGCCCCACACAAACAAACAAACCACAAAGAAGATAATCACCCCAGCCATGATGATGAAAACGGGCGGAATCATTGCGGGCGGAAGACCGCCATTGCCACCCATTATTTCAATTGTCGAGATCGAGGCAGGCATTGTTCAAGTCCTCGGTTCGCTTAGTTTTTTATTCGGTTTGTTGGCCACAGATGTCATCGTTGATTGTGGCGTGTCATTACCGGGGTGAGAATTCTAAGTGGGGCTGAACGATATTTGTCTAAGCGTGGCAAGACAGCCAAGCCTCAGAGGAAGATTGCTGGCCGTACTAAAACGCGATTCAGGCAGCAGCCCGCTCGATAATGTGGCCGTAGATATCGTAGGCTTTGGCCAGGTAATCTTTGATTTCACTCGGTCGAATTTGGCGATTGGAGCAATAGAAAATCAAAGCGCCGTTACGGCCTTCGAGAGAAAACCCCTTGTAACGCTCCAGGAAACTGAGCCAATCGGCATCAAAAAATTCCCGGATCGCAGCCTCATCATTGCCTTGCAATATAAACATCTTCGAAAACTCGGGATGCGTCTCAAAGTCAATGTCCTGGATGCCCAATGCCGATCCCAGAATGTCCAAGATGCCCTGGGGCCGCATCTGGAATTGTGGCAGCTTGATCTGTTCCGACTGTAATGCAATGACGGATTGGGTATAGGCTCTCTTGTCATCGCTGCGGCCGCTGTGATAGGTATAGTCAAAGATGCCAATCGTCACCTCGTCCGTTTCACCGCAGATCATTTTCGAACATTTGCGACTCCGGCCGCCAGAGAATAACGAGAGGTCGGAGAGGGAGTTGAACAGGTGGTGTTTACCATCCTCGACGTAATCGAGACCAAGGTCCTCGGCAATCTTGCGTAATCCTTGTTTGCGTTTGTATTCGTGCCATTTTGCATAGATGATCCCGCCGATAATGAACACGCCAACGCCAACGATGACATACATGGTAAAATCATTCATAGACATGCTCTTGAGATTAGTATTACCTGGAAATTTGAACCAGATCAGAAGATGGCGGTGGCGCGTGACTCTTCGGATCTTGCCACTGTTGGACGTCGAAATTTTCGCTGTAGACCCCGTACTCGTGATAGGCAATTTTCTTGGCGATTCGATAGGCCCAACTGCGTTCGGGAATCGGCTTCATGTCAGGTGCATACTGAGATGGGTGCCGGGCCGCCGCTTGTAATTCGGCCATCGCTGTCTTGCGAGCGGTGGAATCCGAGGCGTCATGACGGTCGACCAGGGCAGCGATCAGGTCAGGTCGTTCCAGCGCGATACAGCCCCGCGTACTGGAAGCGGCCGTTTTGCGGAAATCGGTCAAGAACGCGGACTCGTTAAATACTTCATCCAGCGGCCGTTCGTCGTGGATTGACTCCTTGGAAAACTGGATGATGGGACACGGTTCGATGTCACCCCACGGGTTGATGTGGTGGGTAAACCCGGTGGCTGCCGGGCAGAGAGCATTCCCATCGGCGTCATAGTAAGCGTCGATCACGATGATCGGTTTCTTGCACCGCATCTCGACCACAAATTCGCGCGCCTGCCGCTGTTGGTCCGGTGTAAGAGCCAGATCAGGCGAGGATTCCGGACCGACGGGGCGATAGATATGGAACCAGGTATACATCACGCCCATGTCAATCAGACGGTCGACCCATTGTTCGGTCAACAAATCGTCAAAATTGGTCTGGCAGAGGCTGGTGCACACGCCCGTCATCACCCGGTTGTCCAGGCAGTTTTGCAGACCACGCATCGTGTCTGAGAAAACCCCCGCTTTACCTCGCCGTTCATCGCTGATGATTTCAGAACCTTCGACACTGACCAGCGGAGTTACATTGCCACACTTCCTCAATCTCTTGGCGACCTCGTCGGTGATGAAGTGGCCGTTGGTGAAAACCTGAAAATAGGCGTCCGGGTGTGCTTCCAGAACCTCAAACAGCTCTTTGTGCATGAACGGCTCTCCACCCAGCAGGCCAAAGAATGAGTTGCCCATCTTCTTGGCGGTATGAATCGTTCTGTTTAACGCCGCGACATCTATTTTTTGTTGCTTGTGCGCGACGTCGACCCAGCAACCCTGGCATCTCAGGTTGCAGCTGTTAATGATTGAAATATACAGGTAGGGTGGGAAGAACTGACCATTTCGCAGCCTCTTCTTGTGTTTCTGAACCGAGCCCAGCCCTTTGATGCCCATATTCCAAAACAGCTTCCACAACAGCCGTTTGTCGGTTTCCAGCAACATGCGTTTCGCCATGCGAAAATACATTCAGTTCTCCGTCGTCAATACTGGCCACACTGCAACAGCTAGGGCGCCAGCCTGATTCGTTTCATTGTCATTGATTATTATAACGAAATACTTACCGAACGCACGGTACAATGAACGGACATCCATGTTGAATTGAGGGACAAATGATCGAAACCGGGAGTATTCCTGTGGCCATTGCCAGGCACTGGAATTTGCAGAGGATCAGGACAGTCATTCTGTCGTTTTTGATTTCCACGCTGACGGTCCATTCTGGCTGGGCCCAACTGGATCAAAAGACGATCCGGTTTGTTGGTGAAGTTCTGGTCGGTACCGAATATGGTTCGTCGATTGAAGACCAGGTATGTGTGCGGTGGGAAACCCGCCCGCGACTCAGTACGTTCGGGGATGGCAGCCATCACCCGGCGATCATCATGAAAACGGTTGAACAAATCAATGCCTGCCTGCCATCGAACCGCCAAGTCGAGGTCCTGCAGGCCAACGATGCGACTGCCTCGATCAAGCTTTATTTTGTGCCGCTGAAAGAATTTGATCGATTTGCCAAAGAGGAACGTGTTTCGTTGTCTTCGACGGATTGGGGTGCGTTTTTTTTGCGCTGGAACAGCGATTACGAAATTGAAAAAGCAACCGTTTTGATCGCTTCCGACAAATTGTCGGGCCGCCGGTTGCAACATTTTGTTCTTGAAGAGTTGACGCAGAGCTTTGGGCTGGCCGGTGACTCGAATCGATTTGAAGACAGCGTGTTTTTCGAAAATTCGACCGAAAAAAAATACGGATCGGCTGTCGAATTCAGTACGTTGGACCGCCAGCTCATCCGTTTCTTATATGAGCATGTTCCCGCCGGAACGCCCCCGGTCGAACTGGGAGTTCTGCTGGAGCGGCACTGGCAACCGTGACGGTGGACCGGATCGAGACCCGCCGTCGCGTTGCTCGACAACGGATTCGGTAACGCAGCAACCCCGCTGGCGCGCTACTCTCGTGCCGGGCTAGTTCTTTTTCTTGGTTGTCGGTTGTTCCAGTACGGATCGCAGACGTTCGGGTTCCCCTTGGACTGCTGCAGGCCGCGGTATCTCTTCGCTTGGTGGCCCCGATTTCGTGGTGAGGGGCGCAGTCAAATCGGGTTGTTTCTTGATCCGGTTACGAGCTTTATCCATGGTGATTGGCGCCGACTCCGGTGCCAGGGTCTGCGTGGCATTGGCAGTGCCGGGTGCGAGTGCCTCGCGCACAAGATCCCAGCCTTGATCGGAGTTTCGGAAGACGTACCGTCCAGGTTGTTCCATGGAGACGGATCTTTCGGGTTGTTGGTTTCCCGGAGAGAAACGCACCGTCCATTGTTGGTTGCCTTGCAGATGGATCTCCCGACCCGGTTTCAACCGGTAGGGGGTGCCGTTCAAACGGTAGTCGAAAGGTTCCTTGGCAGAGGCTGGCAGCATCAGCGTTCTGGGTTGGTAAACAACCGGTGGAATGATGGCGTTGTTGGGGTAGGCCAGCCTGGTTTCCGGTGGTTGGGAGCCACCCAACAGGAACGAACCAATTCTCAGTCCTCGTCCACCGCCCAGCTGGACACCTTGTCCGGCTGGTCCAAAACGAGCGCCCCGCCCTGTCCCGAATTGAACGCCATTGGCGCCACCAATCCGGATTCCCGATCCGCCACCAATCACGACGCCATCGGGGCCGCCAATCTGGATCTGCCTGCGCTGGGCCAAGAGCTCGTTGTAGCTGCCGGGAATGACCAGGACGATTGCCAATGTGGCCAGCGAACAGAAAGCAAGTTTTATTTTCATGGGATGGTTCCAGCAAAAGTAAAATCCGACTCCAACAGGCGGGAGCCATCTTCGATTATTAGATTGACACATTCATTGGGAAAGCGTCCGGTTTCCTATTTCTCATTTTCAAAGCAGAACAGGTGTTTGTCACTGCGGATGAATATCTCATTTCCGACAATGGCCGGCGTGGCATCAACCGGTTCTCCCAATTCGTTGACAGCCACTATCTCCATTTCATCACCATGCTTCAATACCAGTGTGTTTCCTTTTCGACCGGTAATGTAGATATAATCATTGGCGGCCACCATCGAAGCGTACAATGATCGAATGCCGTCCAGGCGAACTTCGTCAATAATGGTTTCTCCCGTTTTGGCATCAATGGCCGTCATCACCGAGCTGCTCCCCTTGGTCGAATAAATCTGCCCCTTGTAGAGGACACCGGTCGGTACGTACGGTCCAATGTCGTTGCGAACCCAGGTGATTTTCTCGCTATCGGTGATGTCACCTTTGCTGCCTAACGGGATGCCCATCGCAGCGTTGCCTCGAAAACCGGTCATACAGATCACCATGTCGTCGATCACCATCGGTGTCGGGATTGGGTTGCCGACTTGGCCACCGCATTCCCAGATCAGGTTGCCGTTGGCCAGATCGTAACTGCGAACCCGGGTGGTGCCGTTGGTCACCACCTGCACTTGATCGCCAAACTCGGCAATCAATGGCGTCGACCAGGTCGTTTTTTCATCACGGTCTTTTTTCCATTTGGTCTTACCCGTCTTGGCATCCATCGCTTCGATGAACGACTGGCCCTCGTGGTCCCAATTGACGACCAGTGTATCCCCGTACAATGCGGGCGTGGCGCCTTCGCCGAATCCATTGCGGGTCGACATGGTTCCCAGTTGGCGTTCCCACTTGATGTTGCCATCCATATCCAGGCAAAACAAACCGAAGGAATTGAACGATGCCCAGATATGTTTACCGTCGGTGAGGGGTGAGCCGGAGCTTTGCGTGTTGGTCGAGTGGCCGCTCTCGTGGGGTACCGCCTCATTGACCTTGGTCCGCCAAAGCTCTTTTCCCGTATTGCGATCAATACATAACACACAGAACTCGTTGATGTTGGTCGGTTTGGACCTTCGTCGACCAAACCTGGAACGACGCCCTTCCTCCGGTTCATCGGGTGTTGCCTCTTCCGCCCCAGGCTCCTTGCGGTCGGTTTCAACGGCCGTCAACAAGATGATCTTGTCATCCCACACGACCGGGCTGGCCGAACCTTTGCCAGGAATTTCAACCGACCATTTGGCCGAATCGGCCGTCCATTCGGTCGGTGGATTGGCATTCAATGCAACACCGTTGCCGGCGGGCCCGCGGAATTGGGGCCAGTTTTTTTCGGCGTCGTCGATCAGCACCCCGGAACATGAAACTGTCCAACAGCTAGCGATTATGGCAAATGGAAGCATCATCGTTAAATCCTCTCCTGTTCAAACCGGTCCTGAAACGTGGCAGACCATCAGGACAATTATTATCCGCCGGATGCCCCTACGACAACGGGTTCGAGATGGGTTAAACCGAAACGGGTCCATTGCCCATCTGCAGGGAACCAACGGGAGCCCCTGATAAGTAGTGGCTTTATTGGAGAAAGCGGTCCAAATTATTTTCAAACGGGTCCCAGCTGGGTCAATCGGGACACGAATTTGCCAGCATTTTTAGTTGCTGGCAAACGGTGCTGCAACGCATGACAGCAGGCCGGCCGGGGACGCCTCCTATGGGGCCGTTTCGGTTAAGTCCCTTTTCTTCGCATAAAACGAATGTTTGTGTCATGGCAGGGGGCCAAACCCTTTGTATTGAGTCGGGCTTGCCACCTGTACCGGTTAGTGAACCTAGCCAGACTGGACCGTGCAGCTGCAACGTGTTGAACCGGTTTCGCCAGATCTGACGATGAGACCAGTGACAAGCGTTCTACGGGATTCCCCACGTACAACGCGCCCATACAGTCCAATCGCTTTAACAAAGGAATTGAAAATGTTGCGGTCCAGTTTTATTGTTTGCATTTTAACGGTTGCCATGGCTGGCTCAGCATGGGGCCAGGATGCGGTAACTCCCGAGGCTCAAGGTGCTGCTGCATCTGGTTGTGATACTGCCTGTTGTGACAGCGCCTGTGACAGTGCCTGTGATAACAAAGTTGGTGGCTCGTTGTTCGGACGAGCAAATAAGTGTTGTACGCTTAGCAAGCCACGAATTGTTCAAGCTTGTGATACTAATGCCTGTGATTCAGCCAATTGCTGTGATTCACGAGTAGGCGGTGGCGGTCTGCTCAGAAATCGATGTCGTTTTGATCTTCGCGTCACCCGAAACTGTTGTGTTCTTCCGAAGTACGTCAGCCTGTTTGTTGGCGGCACGACAACCCAGCACTTCGATCCATCCGATCCCCAAGTTCAATACAACGGTATCGATGGTCAATTCGAAGATGGCTTTGTTTCCGGTATTGCCAATGGTCGTTACCTGAATGACAAATGGCGCATGGAATCAGAATGGGCCTACCGTCGTAGCGAAGTCCAGAATCCAGCCGATGCGCTGTTGGGTGCTCCATCCATCACTGGGATTTATGCAGACCGAGACAGTGGTGACAAGGCTGCATTGAATGTCTATTCTTTGACCTTCAATCTGTACCGAGATTTCGGTAATGCTCGCCTGCGTCCCTACGTTGGTGCTGGTGTTGGTGGTAACTTGCAGCAGATGAACGGCCGAAAATGGAACTCTCCCGGCGGAACTATCGCGGGTCCCACCGATACTTCTACCCTGTTTGGTGTTAAGACTTGGGGTTTTGGTTACCAGGGAATTCTCGGACTGTCTTACCAGACACGCCGTTGTAACAACCTGTTTGTTGAATACCGTTACTACGGTACCAGCACAACCAACCTGAACAAGCTGACTGCTTTCAACTTGGATCTGGATACTCCAGGTTTGCCGGTCCTGGGTGCCGCATCCCAACCGGACGACTTCAGTGTTGACCAGAACATGATCGTTTTCGGTCTGCGAATCAATCGCTAAGACCAAAGCAACGATTCAAGTTCGCTTGAAACTATCGGGCGACCAGGAACAAAAGGTTCCTGGTCGCCTTTTTTTTGTCTCTCTGTCCTCTCTCTGCCTTTTCTTTTCCGCCCCGAACACCCTGCCCCGCCAGACGGGACAATTGGGTCCGTGGTCGAGCTCCCCCTCATTGTGGGCGGTACCGTCATGGCCGGTCAGCACGGGCCAGGCCGACCGAGGGATGCTTGCCTTGGCCGGCCTGATGGCGGATGATTTCCCAGAGACGACCGGTCTTTGATTCGTTTTTAGTCCTGACCGGTTGGGGGCAAGCGGCCCAGGTAGCACTCTGGAATTGGCGGGAAATCAAATGCGGCATTTACTACAGCGGGCAACGAAACGGGCAACCATGATCGTTCTGGTCCTATTGACCTGGGCCGGCGTTGTCTCAGGGGACGACTGGAACCAGTGGCAAGGCCCCCAGCGGGATGGCGTCTGGCACGAGACGGGAACCCTCGACAAATTCCCGGCCGACGGTGCCCAGGTGCTCTGGCGGATGCCGGTTGCCAATGGTTACTCGGGACCGACGGTGGCCGACGGCCGCGTCTTTGTCACCGACTTTGTCCGTTCGGCCGGCGATACGACACCCAACGCGGGCAAGAGGAACGAGTTGACCGGTCAAGAACGGGTCCAATGTTTCGACATGCAAACGGGCAAGCTCTTGTGGGTGCATCAATACGACTCGGATTACAACCTCTCCTACCCGAATGGCCCCCGCGCCACACCGGCCGTCGATGGAGACCGGGTCTATGTGCTGGGTGCCGAAGGAAAATTGAGCTGTTTAAATACCAAGGATGGCAAGGTCCGCTGGTCACGTGACCTGAAACAGGATTACGCCATGCCACTTGCGCCGCACTGGGGCTTTGCCGCGCACCCGCTGGTCGACGGAGATACGCTGTACTGTGTCGTGGGTGGCAAAGAGAGTGTGGCGGTCGCCTTTGACAAGATGACGGGCCAGGAGAAATGGCACGCCCTGGATGCCGAGACGCCCGGCTATTGCCCGCCCACCATGATCCGGGCGGGTGACACGCAGCAATTGTTGATTTGGCACCAGGATTCGCTGAACAGCCTGAACCCGGAAACGGGTGACGTGCATTGGTCGTTTGATCTCAAGCCGGCCTACGAGCAGGCGATCATTGCGCCGATCCAGCATGGTGAGTACCTGTATGCGGTGGCCCTGCAGGGGACGTCGTTGCTGCTCAAGCTGGACCAAAAACAACCCAAGGCCAGCGTGGTCTGGCGCGGCAAGGGGGTTCACCCGGATCACAATCCTCCTCTGGTGGTCGATGGCCATATTTACGGGATTGACGTCAAAGGCCATCTGCGCTGCTTTGATCTGCAGACGGGCGAACGTCTGTGGGAGTCGTTGGCCACGGCAACCAACGGCCGCCCGGCAGGTTCGACCACCGGGTTCATGGTCCGCAACGGGGAGAAGTTTTTTATCATGACCGAGACGGGTGACTTGCTGATCGTAAAAATGTCTCCCGCCGGTTTTCAGGAGCTGGGCCGGGCCCACATCCTCGAACCGACCAGCCGAACGGGCAACCGCAACGTCGTCTGGAGCCACCCGGCGTTTGCCAACCGCTGCATGTTTGCCCGCAATGACAAGGAGATCGTCTGTGTTTCGCTGGCGAAATAGTCCGCCGCAACTGAACGGGACCGATCCGTTACCGCGGCGCTCGACGTCCGCGGATCGTCGAGCGATCGACTAGCCGAGCTCGCCCATCAGATGCCGCCAGGCGGCAAGCTCTGCACGTGGTGCGAATCGCTTCTTGAGTTTCCGTGTTTTGCCAAGCAGTTCACGGTAGAAACGTTGGTCTGTTTCACATCGGTCCAATAACTGGGCCAGTCGCCGATGGTCGCCCACCGGGAATAAACCGGGGTAATCCGGTTCCAGCATCCCGCAGGTGGTGGGGATTCGGGTGGAGAGAATGGGCACATCGTTCATGATGGCTTCGGCAAAAACACTCGGCCCCCCCTCCGATTTGGAGGTCAGCAGCAGCAGCCGACCGCGGGCAATTCGCCGCCGGGATTGCCAATGGGCAACGCCTCCGACCCACTGGTAGCGCGGGTTGGTTTCCGATTCCAGCCGCGCCCGCCGGTTGTACGTCTGGTTCAGGGCAAATCCGACATGGTTGATCTTGATGCGGGACGAGTCGGGTAACAGGCGGGCCGCTTTGGCGGCCAGCAGTGGGTCTTTCTCGGCCCGCAGGTGGCCCGCCATGACCACCTCGAAACAGCGGGTCAATCGTTTGGGACGCGGCCGTAGCGTGACGGCCGATTGAAAGATGGGCCGACACTTGTCCCGTACCGGCCGGGGCAATTGTTGGCGAGCATTCGGCTCGAGCAACACGATTCGGTCCGCTTCCCGCAAGGATTCATGCGCCTGACGATAAACGTTGGCGTTAGAGGATTTTAGATCGCGGCTGAGGTCCGTACCAGTGAGGCCCACAATGATCGGCCGGTCGGGACAACGGGAAGCGAATTGACGGACTGAACGGGCACTTCGAAACGCATGCAGGGCCACCAGGCAGTCGGTGCTGGCATGTTGGGTCGGTTGAAATTGTGTCGTCAGCTTCACCTGGTGCCCCAGCATCCGCAACATGCGGGCCCAGCGCTGAGCCGTGACCTGGTTACCCAGTGGAGTGCCTCGTACTCCGGGAGTCACAATGAGAATTTGCATTGGGTATCAATGAACCATTAAGGAAGCGCGGGAGCGTCGGGGATTGGGCCTGCTGCGACTGGCATCACCGATGCAGACGCAGCTGGGCAACCTAGTCTAACCGATGAGCGCTCCGTCGGTAGCAAGCTGGAATCGAACCCCATTGGATCGGGGTGGGTTCGGTCTAGGCCGCTCTCCGCCGAGTGGTGTGAGGTGCATCCTCTGTGACGGTCGTTTCGCGCCACGATTCGGTGTTCTTAACGACTGCCAAATGCTGTTTGAACCGCTGATCAGCCAAACGTTCGCGTTTTGCGGCCAACCGTTGGAAACCATGACTCAGCCGCCAGGGTTGGAGGGGCGATTTGGCGACATCCATCAATGTTCTTGCCAATGTCGAAGATTGGCCATGGCGGGTGTAGCGGTACAGTGAACGCTCCGCCGTGCAACCATGAGGCCTGTTCGATTCGGCCAGGATCCCTTCTTCCGACTCGACAGTCGCGATGGTGTCGCGACACAGGACATTGGTAAAACCAAGAGTCCGCAGGCTGAGGGCAACTTCAACATCCAGATAAACGTCATCGGTCAGGCAGCCCAACCGTCCAATGGCAGAGAGGACCGTTCGGCGGTAGACCGCCAAATGGCTACTCGGACCGAGCGGTTTCAACTTTTGCAGCGACCGGTTGGAAATAGGTTGTTGCGTTCCCAACAATCGGCGAGTTCCGGCCGCATTGGTGCTGACACCAGCGGCTGTCATTCGGCCAGGCCGAAACGACGGCACGATGAGAGGCGTCAGGCTGCCAACTTGCGGGTCTTCAAACGCTTCTTCCAGGGAAGACTCCCAACCTTCGTCCAGTTCTACTCCCGGGCGAATCAGCACAATCAAATCACCGTGGGAAGCCGCAACGCCAAGGTCGAACTGGCTGGCCAGATTCGAACTGGTTTCGACGATCCAGTCAATTTCCGACCCCAGTCCATGGGGATCTTCATAACTGCCATCATGGACAACGATAACCTGCGCCTGCCGAGGGCGAGATCGCAGTACGGAGGCCAACGTATCCTCAAATCGTTGGATCGGATTCGGTTGGCGATTACCCCGAGAAACGGGAAGGACGATTGAAAACCGGCTCATGATACGGCACCCGCTAAAACAACGTCGAAAAATGGTAGCCAGGATGTGGGTGCCATCCATAACAAACGGGCACCTTCGGAGAAAATCATCATGGCGTTCTTAGAGACATTCGGTTACCTTTTGCGGTCAGATTGATCCATTTTGTGGCGTTGTCGAATGTTCGGTTGCCGCTAGAAAATTTCCAGGAAATCGGGTGATTTTGCTCAAGTATCTACAGAACTTTTTGGCGGTTGTCCGACGGGTTATTGCCCAATGGCACGGAAACTCATAAAACCAAGGAATGAGACAATACCTGCAGCTTCTGGACCACATTCTCAGTGATGGGACCCTTAAATCGGATCGCACGGGAACCGGCACGCTCAGTGTTTTTGGTTATCAAATGAGATTCGATCTGTCGGAAGGGTTTCCGATGGTGACCACCAAAAAATTACATTTCAAAAGTATCGCGTTTGAATTGCTGTGGTTCCTGAGGGGTGACACCAATGTCCGGTTCCTGCAGGACAATGGTGTTCGAATCTGGAACGAATGGGCCGACGAAGAGGGAGAACTGGGGCCGGTTTACGGTTCGCAATGGCGATCTTGGACCGGGGCCGATGGTGCCACCGTGGATCAGATCAGCCAGGTGGTAGACCAGATCCAAACCAACCCGTCCTCCCGTCGCCTGATCGTCAGCGCTTGGAATGTGGCCGAGATTCCCAAGATGAAATTGCCACCCTGCCACGCCTTCTTCCAGTTTTATGTTGCCGATGGCCGCCTGTCTTGCCAGTTGTACCAACGAAGTGCGGATGTGTTCCTGGGTGTCCCGTTCAACATTGCTTCCTACGCGCTGTTAACGATGATGATGGCCCAGGTTTGCGGTTTGCAGCCGGGCGATTTTGTCCATACTCTGGGGGATGCTCACTTGTACGAAAATCATCTTGACCAGGCACGTTTGCAAATGAGTCGTGAACCGTATCCATTGCCGACGCTCGAATTGAATCCAGAAATCCAGTCGATTTTTGAATTCGGCTACGCAGACATGCAGTTGCTCAATTACACAGCCCACCCCCACATCAAAGCGGCGGTTGCAGTCTAGGTTGGCAAAGGCGGTAACGGGTAGCCAGGCCCAGCTCGCCAACCCGTTTGCCCGTTTCCAACCATTGTTTTCCAGGATCAGTCGTTCATGAACAAAGCATCGTTGATCGTGGCAGCCAGTGAAAATGGCGTGATTGGTAATTCCGGCGATTTGCCATGGCGGCTATCGGCTGACTTGAAGCGATTCAAGCAGCTTACCATGGGGCATGCCATGATCATGGGACGAAAAACATTTGAGTCGATCGGCCGTTTGTTGCCAGGGCGAACGACGATTATCGTGACTCGTCAAACAGGATATGAGTTTCCCGGTGCGTTGATTGCAGGCAATGTATCTCAGGCAATCGAAATGTCGGGAATCGACGAGCATCCTTTTATTACCGGAGGCGCGGAGATTTATCGCGTAGCACTTCCGCTCGTCGAAAAAATTTACCTGACCCGGGTTCACGTCGACATCGACGGCGATACGTACCTGGGCGGTATTGACTGGACTCAGTGGAAGCGAGTCGAATCCGAGCCGCATTTTGCGGATGATCGTAATCAATACGATTTTACCTTCGAGTCATATGTCAGAATTACGGCCTAAAACCAGCCCGCTCTCCCGCCCGGCCAGTTTGGTTTGAACTACAATATGGATTGAACCTGACTCAGATCCACACCACGAGGCTGGAACCCATGACCTTTGCCAACCGTATTCTTTCCTGCCTGTTTTTTGGCTTGATGTTATTGCTGCCTGCTCACGCGATTGTCTGCGGGCAGGAAGACGCCCATCAGATGCTCAACGACGCAACGGATTTCCGATCCATCGGACCGTTCCGGGGCGGTCGATCGGCTGCCGTGACGGGCGTTCGCGGCAAACCAATGCTGTATTACCAAGGTGCGGCCGGCGGAGGTGTTTGGAAAACAACCGATGGCGGGTCGTCCTGGGAGAATATATCAGACGGGTATTTTGGGGGTTCCGTGGGTGCGATTGAAGTCGCTCCTTCCGATCCCAATATCATCTACGTTGGCGGTGGCGAAGTGACGGTGCGTGGCAACGTGTCGCACGGTTATGGGATGTGGAAATCCTATGACGGTGGCCAAACCTGGGCCCAATCCGGTTTGCCCGATTCCCGCCGGATTCCGAGGATCCGTGTCCATCCAACTGATCCGGATATTGTGTATGCAGCCGTCCTGGGACATTTGCATGGACCGAACCAGGAACGGGGTGTTTATCGAAGCCGCGATGGTGGTACCACCTGGGAGCGAATCCTGTTCGCCAGTGAGGAAGCGGGAGCGGTTGACCTTGTGATCGATCCAAATAACCCGCGGGTTCTTTATGCATCGATGTGGAAAATAAACCGTACCCCGTATAGTCTCGAGAGTGGTGGTGAGGGATCCGGTATCTGGAAGAGCACCGATGGTGGTGATACCTGGACCGAGATCAGCCAGAACAAGGGCTTGCCCAAAGGGCCGCTTGGCATCAGTGGAATTGCCGTCTCTCCCGTGGATTCCAATCGGGTTTGGGCCATTGTCGAAGCCCCCGAAGGAGGATTATTTCGCAGCGACGACGCAGGTAAAAACTGGAAACGCATTAACGACGAACGAAAACTGCGCCAGCGAGCGTGGTACTACACCCGAGTCTATGCGGGTCCGAAAAACGTCGATGAAGTTTATGTACTGAATGTAGGGTTCTGGCGATCGACCGATGGCGGGGCAACGTTCAACAGCATTTCAACACCTCATGGTGATCACCATGATTTGTGGATTGCTCCCGAGGATCCGGACCGTATGGCGATTGCCGATGATGGTGGGGCCCAAGTCAGTTACAGCCGCGGTAAGACCTGGTCGACTTACATGAACCAGCCGACGGCCCAGTTCTACCGCGTGACTACGGATAATCACTTTCCCTACCGAATCTACGGTGCCCAACAGGACAATTCTACCGTTCGCATCTTGCATCGAAGCGACCGTGGTTCTATCGGTGAACGAGACTGGGAGCCAACGGCCGGTGGAGAAAGCGGGCACATTGCACCTGATCCGGTTGAACCGGACATCGTTTACGGAGGTTCGTACGGAGGTTTTCTGACCCGGATGGACCACCGGACCGGTGAACGTCGAAATATTCATATTTGGCCCGACAACCCGATGGGACATGGAGCGGGTGACGGGAAGTTTCGGTTCCAGTGGAATTTCCCGATTTTCTTTTCACAGCATCACCCCGGGACCCTTTTTGCCGCCGGAAATGTTTTGTTTAAAACGGAAGACGAAGGTGCTTCATGGCAACAGGTCAGCCCTGATTTGACCAGGAACGACTCGTCCAAACTGGGTTCATCGGGCGGACCAATCACCCAGGACAATACAAGTGTTGAGTACTTTTGTACGATTTTTTCAGCCGTTGAATCGCTGCATGAACCTGACGTGATTTGGGCTGGCAGTGACGACGGTCTGTTACATATCACGCGGGACGGTGGTAAAAACTGGTCGAATGTGACACCTCCGAACATGCCTGAGTGGATGCAAATCAACAGCATTGAACCGCATCCGACAGAGAAAGGCGGTTTGTATGTTGCCGGAACACGTTATAAATCCGACGATTTCAAACCGTACCTGTACAAGACCACCGACTACGGTGCGACGTGGACGCAAATCAACAAAGGGATCGATCGTAAACATTTTACACGTGTCATTCGCGCCGACCCGGTGCGGCAAGGATTGTTGTTTGCCGGTACAGAGAGTGGATTGTATGTTTCGGTGGATGATGGTGAAAACTGGACGTTATTTCAATGTAATTTGCCGGTTGTTCCTATTACCGACATGACCATCAAGAATGATGACTTGGTGGTGGCCACGCAGGGGCGATCGTTCTGGGTACTGGATGATCTTTCATTGGTTCGGCAATGGAATCCCGACGTCTTGAAGAAATCGATGCATCTGTTTTCGAGCCGCCCAACCTATCGAATGAGGGGTGGTGGATCGGGTAGACAGAGCGCGACTGCCGGGCAAAATGTTGCCTCGGGTGTGCACTTCAATGTTTATTTGAAAGAGGCTGTCGACGACAAAAATCCTGTCAAGCTCGAGTTGAAGGATGCCAAGGGCGACGTGCTTACTACCTTTAGCTCCAAGCCGGACAAGAAACTGAAACAGAAAAAGCTGGACCTGTCTCCAGGAATGAACCAGGTCAACTGGGATATGCGCGTTGCTGGTGCTGATTCGTTCGACGAAATTGTTTTGTGGGGCGGGGGACTGCAGGGACCGCTGGTCGTACCCGGTGTGTACACGGCCACGCTTGCACAGGGAGAACATTCGGAGTCGGTTGAATTTGAAGTCCGCAAAGATCCACGGGGCAGCGCTACCGACGCAGACCTGCAGGCTCAGTACGAGTTCCTGGTTGGGGTTCGTGACAAACTGACGGAAACCCACAAGGTGATTACCCAATTGCGAGAGGTGAAAAGCCAAATCGAAGCGCTCAGTAAGCGGCTGGAAGATGAGCAATACAAGGCCATCCGTGATCAAGGAAAAGAGATCAACGAGCGTTTATCAGCCATTGAAAAGAAACTGTATCAGACTCAGAATCAAAGTTCTCAAGATCCGTTGAATTTTCCAATTCGTTTAAATAATCGTTTGAGCTCGTTGGTGGGTGTGGTCAGCATGGGTGACAATGCTCCCACCCGGCAGTCGGTTGAAGTCCGTGATTTGCTGGTAGGCCAAATCGATCAGTTGCTGGTAGAACTCAAGCAGATATTGTCCAAGGATGTTCAGGATTTCAACAAGAAGGTCTTGGAGGCCAACGTACCGGCCATTTTCGTGGACGATCAATAGGACGTCTGCCAGACGAAATCATCCATGACGTAATCGCAGTATTTGTTGCCAGCGAGCAACAATGACTTGCCCTGGTGAACCCATTTTGAGAGCTTGGATCGACGGCTATTTAAAAAGGGAGTCCCGACTCAGTCGCATCACAAGGGTCTTGACTACGACTCCCGGACCAATGGGAATCTCTCAAAACGGGTGCCAATCGCCCGAATCTGCCCAAGCAGGGCGTTTTTCCTGTTTTTTTTGGATTTGTCGGCATCTTGTTAGGGCACTACAATAAAGCGGCTTGGTTTAGAGAAACCGTTAGCAACCATTGCCAAAGGGTAACCTTGGCATGGTGGTCAAAAGAGGGGCACTCATGGAAACAACGGTAACCGTCAAGAATGGTCAATTACCGGAGTCGGTCCAGGATATTCTCCGGCACAAGGCTTCAAAACTGCCGCGCTTTTTTGATCGAACCACGCTAATCCAAGTCATTGCCGATATGCGGCATGATCAACCTAAAGTCGAAATTATTGTTTCAGCCGAACAAGTTACTGACTTTTTCGCTACCGATTCTGGCACCAACGTTGTTAGTGCATTTGATGGTGCAATGAACAAGATTGAAATTCAACTCAAGAAACATAAAGAAAAACTAAAGGGTCATCGCGGCCCCGAACCCAAGATTGACCTCTCGCCCGAATAATTCAAGGCGCCAAGTCGCCCATTTACGGTGGGCGATCTACCGTCTTTTTGGCAGAGTCGGGATGCGGACGCATTGGCCCACAACTGACAAGGAACCATTTATGAAGTTTTCTGATTTTGTAAAAACCGAATCAATTCAGGCGGAGCTCGCCGCAGATGACAAAGAAGGTGTCATTCGCGAGCTGGTAACCAGTCTGGTTGAGAAGGGACAATTGAATGGCGACGAATATGAAAATATCGTCCAAGCCATTCTGGAGCGCGAGAAACTGGGAAGCACTGGTATTGGGCGCGGTATTGCCGTTCCGCATACCAAGCATCCCAGTGTTCAGGATATTGTTGGCACGGTTGGTGTCAGTAGTGGCGGGGTGGCATTTGAAAGTCTGGATGGAGAAAAAGTCCAGTTGTTTTTCATGCTCATTTCTCCCCTCGATCGTCGTAACGATCACCTTAAAGCTTTGGAGAATATTTCCAAGCAATTGCAAGACGATACGTTTTGTCGATTTTTGAAACAGTCAAAGTCGGCAGAAGATGTTCAGCAGATTCTCGAAGAAGCTGACAACAATCAATTTGTTTCTTGAACATTGGTGATAGCTGCGGCAGATCTATGCCAGACTCTACCTATAGAACATCTGTGACCATTCTCAATGCTCAGGGATTGCATATGCGCCCTGCGTATTTGTTTGCGGAAACAGCTGCGAGATTTGATAGTCAAATCGAGGTGGAAAAGGATGATATTCGTATTGATGGCAAGAGTGTACTTTCGATCCTTACGCTGGGTGCTGCCCAGGGGGCAGAAGTATGCATCGAGGCCACGGGAAGCGACGCTCAGGATGCAATCGTTGCATTGGAGCAACTAGTCGTTTCCGGTTTTGAAGTGACCAATGGCGATGCCTGAAACGGGATTGCCCAATCGAATAGACTCTCCGTCCATAGATCTCATTGGCATCACCTTTGTTGACCGGGTTCGACCTGGAGTTTTGACAAAGATGATCGATTGGATAAATCACAATCAGTTAGGCCTCGCCGGCCGAGTTCCTCAGGATCCGGTCTGCGCCAAGCGAGATGGCTGGCCGTCAAAATTATGCGGCGAATCAATCCTTGCACGGTACCTGTCAATTGCAGGTAAGCATCTGGCCCAGCGGGCATGGGGCAGCGACACAGGTCGCAATTCCAATCAGCCGGGCTCTGGCAACACAAACCTATTAACAACGCGTGGAGCCGTGAAATTCGAAGGGGGCAGCACAGCCAAGAGCCTGTCCAACTCACGGAAACTCCATTGGATGGATTGTTCATGGGACAGGCCCGACGGGACCCCGACAAAGGGTTGCTGTCAGGAGTCACCCACAATCCGACTGTCAGCCCACCCTATTGTTCCCCTGCAATGTTGCATGGACCTGAGGCTGACCGTTACCCATTTAATTAGCAAAGCAAACAAACCAGGGTGGCGAAATGGCATCGCTCGCCCGTCAGAGAGACAGACTTATGAAAAAGGAAATGTTAATCAACTCATCGCAGCCGGAAGAATGCCGGATTGCGATTGTTGAAGATGGACGGCTCGAAGAGCTGTATGTCGAGCGTGCCAGCCAAGACAATTACGTTGGCAACTTATACAAAGGAAAAATCGTCAACCTGGAACCGAGTATCCAGGCTGTCTTTGTCGATTTTGGTGTCGGGCGAAACGGCTTTTTACACATCAGTGATGTCGAGCCTCGCTATTTTCGTCAGGGTGGCTATGACCCGGACGAGATGATGCGCGAGGAAGCGCGTCAGAATCGCAACGCCGAACGCCAGGGACGCCGTCGCCCGTCCAACCATGGCCACTCCCGCCCCCGTATCAAACCTCCGATACAGGAGATTTTTCAACGGGGAGACGAAGTCCTGGTGCAAGTTATCAAGGAAGGCATTGGTAACAAGGGGCCCACGCTTTCCACCTACATCAGTATTCCGGGTCGCTACCTCGTCTTGATGCCCTCGCTGGGGCGTGTTGGCGTTTCTCGGAAAATCGAAGATGAGCAGGAGCGGCGGAGATTAAAAGACATTCTTTACGATATCAACCCGCCCAAGGGATTGGGTTTTATTGTGAGAACCGCTGGGGCTGGCCGTAACCGCAAAGAGCTTTCACGAGACCTGGCTTACCTGTTACGGCTTTGGAAAGCGATCGTCCGCCGGGTTAAAGAGGAAGCTGCCCCGGTCGATATCTACGAAGAAAGCGACATGATCATTCGTACGATTCGGGATATCGTGACCTCGGATATCGATAAGATCGTGGTTGATCGACAGTCGGCGTTTGACCGGGCGCGGGAGTTTTTGAGACTCGTCATGCCACGGCAAGCAAGCAAACTGGAATTGTATAAAGGCCGTGATCCACTGTTTCATAAATTCAAACTGGAGGACGAGATTGCGAATATTCACTCTCGCGAAGTTGCCTTGCCTAATGGCGGATCGATTGTGATCGATCAAACGGAAGCGCTGGTTGCGATCGATGTGAACAGTGGTAATTTCAGGACGGATGATTCGGCCGAGGAAACGGCTTATCGGTTGAACCTGGCTGCTGCCAAGGAAATTGCCCGACAACTCAGGTTGCGGGATCTTGGCGGTGTCATCGTAAACGATTTTATCGACATGCGACATGAGAGACATCGGAGGGAGTTGGAAGGGGCGCTGCGCGATTCAATGAAACGAGACCGGGCGAAGACCAAAATCCTTCGCACCAGCCCGTTTGGACTCGTGGAAATGACCCGTCAACGAATACGTCCCGGTTTGCAGCGCAGTTTCTACCAGGACTGCCCCTGCTGCTCAGGCCGCGGTTCCGTGAAAACGGATGAGAGTATGGCATTGGAAGTCATACGTATGTTGCTATTAGCGACTCAGCAATCCAAATGCCGGGCAGTCACCGTTAAGGTCAATGACATGGTTTCCCACTTCTTGAACAATCAGAAGCGCCGAGCAGTTGCTGAATTGGAGGAACAAGGAGACATGGAGATACACATCCACGGTAGCGAAAATGTCTTCCCCGAACATCTGGAAGTCGATTGTCGGGATGACAAAGGCAACCAGATACGCTTACAGAGACAGGGAGCGCCTGGCCCGGCTCGTGCAACAGGATCGACGCCCGAAGCAAGAGCCGGTGGTCGAAACAGAAAATCGCATTCGAATACCTGATGTCCGGTGGTCGAGTGTGTTATTGCCAACGGGTTTCAATAAACACCGTAGGCTAACCAAGCTCTTGCGCGAAAAAAAAAGAGCCGCGATTTTGTGTCGCGGCTCTATTTAATCGATGGTTGGACTAGAAACCTTCGAGTGCTGCGAACAGGTTGTCAACAACGTTGATCTTGTTGATTACGTGTTGCTTCTCTGCACTTGCATTCTCGGTGAAGTACAATTTCCAAACACTGCCCCAGTCTTCAGCTGGATTCCAGGCACCGAAAGTCTCTGTAAAGGGTGCCGTCTTGCGATACCACCACTGGTTGTCGCCAGAGCGGTTGAAGTATTGGACGTCATCCGGCCGGTCTTGTTGCCATGAAGAAATCGTAACGAAAGTGTTCCACATCGAGGCATGGTTCGGCAAGACAGTGGTAATTTCTTCACTGCCAGCCCAGTTGTGCGCGAATTCGCGTGGCATCTCGGCAACGTGCAGGGCGTTGGCAGTGGCATCAAATTCGTTCCAGTCACCAAACGAGATTTGACGCTCGTAACGAACCACTGGTTCGTATTGTCCCGACGCTGGATTGTATTGAGATTCGGTATAGACTTCCAACACGTTGGTGCCCAGTCTTTGCGATACGGGCAAGGTCGTTTCCTTGATCATGACAATGGGGTCGACAGCGATCGTGTCCTTCAGAAGGCGCGTGTTGTCGGTTTGCAAGTGCAATTGCTCCATGCCCAGATCCATGACCTCCATTTCACCATCGGTCCAATCCGATGTGCCGTTGCGGAACATCACCTTGGCGTCGTGCACTTCAATATTCTGGACGTCGTCCTGGGGGTAAACCAATAGTCGGTCTTTGCCGGGACCACCATTGAGGGTGTCTACATCACCAACGCCGCTGACCAGGCTGTCGTTACCCAATTCACCAAACAGTGAATCGGCGCCAGCTTCGCCATAGATGCGGTCGTAGTCGTTTCCGCCATGTATTTCGTCATCACCCGTCCCGCCGCGCAGAACGTCTTGGTCGTTACCGCCGTAAATCAGGTCGTCACCACCGTCGCCGTTGATTTCGTCCATCCCGTCCTGACCGTAGAGGAGGTCGTCATCATCGCCGCCAAAGATTACATCGTCATCGGCTCCGCCGTAAATAAGGTCGGCGCCACCTTGACCATAAATAGTGTCGCTTCCAGCATCGCCAGTCAGCGTGTCCGCATCAGAACCACCATACAAGCTGTCGTCGCCGTCGCCTCCATGGGCCCTGTCGACGCCACTGCCGCCATAAACCTGATCATCACCAGATTGGCCGACTAGAACATCATCTCCTCCTTCGCCATCCATGTAGTCGGATCCACTGCCACCATACATTGTGTCTGATTGCGGTCCGCCCAGCAGCGAGTCATTACCTTGGTCGCCGGTAATTGTGTCAGCACCACCATTGCCCTGCAGGACGTCATTGCCGGCATGGCCGGAGATGATATCGTCACCCGCATTGCCCTGGATGTTGTCATCGTTTTCATTGCCGTACAGGAAATCGGCATCGTTTCCGCCGGAAATTATATCGTTACCGAACTGGCCGTAAATTCGGTCGACACCGTCTTGGCCGTTCAGGTTGTCGTTGCCAGATCCACCCCAAACGATATCGGCACCTTCGTTGGCCCAAACCAAGTCGTTACCGTCGCCGGCAAGGATCAGGTCGGCACCTTCACCTCCGTATATCGTGTCATGTCCGTTGGAGCCAAACAGTTCATCATTACCCGCTGCACCAATAATTACGTCGTCATCGTTGCCGCCTACGATCTTGTCAGCGCCATCGCCCCCTCGAATCGTATCCTCTCCATCATTGCCCCACAGGTTGTCATCGCCTTCATTGCCCTGAACGTTGTCGTTGTCATTCTGGCCATAGAGTTCGTCAACACCCAGTCCACCAATAATCGTATCGTTTCCGTCAAAACCGAATGCAATGTCATCACCGTCGGCACAGTTCATGTAGTCATTGCCAGTGCCGCCATACATCGTGTCATTACCGGCGTTGCCGAACATGTGGTCATTATCATTGCCACCGTACAGATAATCTGCACCTTCGCCTGCGTGGATGACGTCATCGCCAGCGTTTCCACGTAAACCATCATTGCCACCGTTTCCGAACATCAAATCATTGCCATTGCCCCCTTGAAATTGATCGGCACCGCTGCCGCCATACAGGAAGTCATCGCCGTTATGACCAAACGCCGTGGAATCCAGGTCGGTTGTGTTCTTGAACCAGTCGTCCCCTCCATAACCCAGGAATTCAACCTGGGTAACCAATGATTTCGTAAAATCAAGTTGGCCAACACCGTTAAAGGAAACCGTTACGTCGCCAGGGCTGACGGAATCGAATACTTGTACAGCATCTCGTTCAGAGGAACCCACAATCTGAATGACACCCGTCACTTCATTGAAACTGATGCCTGTTAACAGGTGTTTTGGTTCCAGTGATTCGTAAGAACAGTCTGAAATCTGTGCGCGCGAACGTTTGGTTTGCCGTTTGGTTTTTTTGGCGGACCGAAACATGGGGGGTTCTCCGATTACGGTAGTTTTTTATTAGGGAGCTTGCCTGTTCCAATTGAAAAGGCGAATAAGACAACTTGAGGCCTCCGTTCTAGGCTAAACAGAGACCCCATTTCTTGCAAACACACACTGCCTTAAACAACAAATTTCCTTGTATTAGCCGAGTTCTTTTGACCGCGAGGACCGACTGGAAGGGTAATAAAGCCCCGAAAAAGTACTGGTATTGGTCAGCTGGCGAATCTGCTGGCGGCTAATCCGAACAACCAGCATGACCGCCAAACGTACGCAAACCAGACAAACGTGCTTGGCAGAGGGTCATAAATCAACCACTGTCGCCAGTTTCAACCTCCCCCGACGGATCTGCTATCGCGGGTCGGTCCAGGTTGAGGCCATCTCGCCTAAAACGGGTCTGTAGTTTGTCAGCCTGCTCCCCCGGTCGGTCGAGGCTGCTGACCACGTTCATTTGCCACCACGGCCATACCATCAAGGAAACGAGCCTCATGAAGTTGATATCAGCAGCCGATTCGACTTTTTGGATAACCTCTCGGCCCGCCATAATTGGCCCGCCATAATTGGCCCGCCATAATTCC
>JABACA010000280.1 GCA_014237975.1 Mariniblastus sp.
TACGGAAGGTCGGTACTTCATGGGAATCGTTCTGGATGGCCAGCTGCATTCGGCTCCGACCATTGAAGAGGCGATTTATGGACGTGGCCGTATTACGGGCAGCTTTTCGACGCAGGAAGTCAATGATTTGATAATCAACCTGCGATCCGGGAAACTGGATGTTGCGCTGAACGAGAATCCGATTTCGAAACAGTTCATTGAATCTTCTCTGGGACAGGAATTGAAAGACAAGGGAGTTTATGCCGTCGGCTTGTCGTTCATCATTGTTCTGGTCTTCATGTTGATCTATTACCGATTCTGCGGCATCGTGGCGACCTTTGCACTGTTAATGAACCTGGTATTGATCCTGGCCTGTATCATGGCGATTGACCAGCCACTGACCCTGACCGGACTGGCCGGACTGGTCCTGACGGTCGGCATGTCGGTTGATGCGAACGTTCTGATTTTCGAGCGGATTCGAGAAGAGCTTGACCGGGGCGCTGCGTTGCGGATGGCCATTCGAAACGGTTTCGACAAGGCCACGGTGACAATTGTGGATGCCAACGTTACCACCTTGATAACCGCTATCGTTTTGTATGTCATCGGTACGGAACAGATCAAGGGTTTTGCCGTCACCCTGATCCTCGGGATCTTGATGAGTATGTTCACTGCCATCTATTGTTCCCGGGCCATCTTTGATATCGCAGAACGCAAACGTTGGCTCGGAAAACTACACATGTTGCGAATCCTGGGGAAAACAGAAATCAACATCCTGAGTGCTCGTTTGATCGCCGCGGTGGTTTCGATCATCATGATTGCTATCGGCATCACCGCCATGGTCACACTGGGGCCAAAAATACTGAACCATGATTTGCGCGGCGGCCAGACGGTTCGAATGGTCATGAACGAAACATGGACCGCCGATAACATTCGAAAGGCACTGTTAGACGACGACACCAAAGTCAAAGGCGAGCCTGTCGATTACAGTGTTGCAAAGCTTGTTTACCAAGGTGATCTTGAAAATAAAGTCTTCAAGATTGACGCAAACATCCAGTCCTATGACGGCAAGGGTGAACCCGATTATGAACAATTGGACGACATCTTGAGACGGGTATTCCAGGGTAAACTTTCGCTCCACCATGTTGATATTACCGTTGAAAATGCAAATCAGCCGCCAGCGAAAAAAACCGACTCTCAGAGTGGAGCGATCCAACGGGACGCAAATCCTGACTTGGGGTTAACCTGGCCGCAGATACCCGACCTGGTTGCAGCGATGACGGTTCAAAACGTGGCGCTTCTGCAGGATCCGGGAGAAACGACCCAGGATGCCAAACAGGCAACCGAGTCGGCACCACCCACAACTGCAGCTCCAGCTAACGTTCCTGCCGCCACGCTACCGCAGGACGGCAATACGCTTCCCGCATCTGGCTCGGATCAGGACCCGACGACTCCGCCAGCCAACGACAATTCTCCGTCGGTCGTGACAACCGTTTCCGAAATGGTTTTTGCCCATAAGATCGCGGGAAAAGCTCTCAAGACACTATTAAGCCAAGCCGCAGACGATGAAGGATATGAACTTTCGGAAGATCAAATCAAGGTGAAGGCCAAGGACAGCGATGCATCTGAAAATCAGAACAAGGTCATGTCCAAGCAATGGGAAATCACGATCCAGTCCAACAATAAGAAACAGATCGACGTGATGTTCCAGAAATGGTCCGCTGAATTTAATTCAGCGCCCTACTTCCCGACGGTTAGTTCGGTGGGCGGTCAAATTGCCAAGGATACTCAACTGCAGGCTTTGGCTGCCATTATTGCCAGCTTGCTGGGGATCATTACCTACGTTTGGATTCGATTTCAAAATGTCGCTTTTGGTTTGGCTGCAGTCGTCGCCCTGTTACACGACGTTCTGATCGTGCTTGGTTTCATTGCAGTCAGTCATTATGTTTCCGGATATCTTGGTTTTATCATGGTCGACAACTTCAAGATCAGTCTGCCGGTCGTGGCAGCCTTGTTGACCATTATCGGTTACTCGTTGAACGACACGATCGTCGTATTTGACCGCATTCGTGAAGTACGTGGTAAACGACAGGAAATCACTACCGAAATCGTGAATACCAGTATTTGCCAGACACTCAGTCGAACCATACTGACATCATTGACCACGTTCATGGTGGTTTTCATCCTCTACTGTTTTGGGGGAGATGCCATCCATGGATTTGCCTTTGCCCTGTTGATTGGCGTGATTGCTGGTACCTACAGTTCCATTTTTGTCGCATCACCCGTTCTGCTGTGGCTGATGAATTCAGTTGGATTGAATCCCGGCTTACCGGATTCCCAACCGGCAGCCGATTAATCTGACGGCACCGCTGAATATCCAGGTCGCGATGCGGGTGCCGAAAAACAAA
>JABACA010000281.1 GCA_014237975.1 Mariniblastus sp.
TCAACACAAGCCGACATGATGGGGTGATCCCAGGAAACGTAAACCAAGTCTTCTCGCGAAACAGCTCGAGTCCGGTCAAAAGTCAAACTGACCACGCCATCGCGGTTGCTCGGGAAGTTAACCGGTAATCGATGAGCGTTGGTTATCCGATAGGTTTGCGGGGCAATGTCATCGATCCCAAGCCCCATAAAGTCAAATAGCCTGAGAGTGAATTCTTCCAGTTCCATAGATTTCTCACCATGTTGGATTTGTTGGATTAAGTCACTTGAGACAGCGCTCGAATGAGAGTTGATTTCCAGAAGCTGATCCATGCCGTCTTGAAGTTTGACTTTCAGTTTTTTGCGGCTTTTGGCGGTGTCACTAATCAATTGATCCAACTTGCCTGTCGATCCGGAAAACGCCCGGTACAGGCGTTCCTCATACTCCTTAAAGATTGTTTGCCCACCCAAAATACTTTCTTCGATTGCATTCAGCCCAAAATGCAACCACTTCGCCAAGATTTCCCTATTCCCCAGCTTGTGGTATGGGATATGAATTATTATGTCATTTTTTTGCCCAATACGATCCAAGCGGCCAATTCGTTGTTCAATTAGTTCCGGGTTTAAATGGAGGTCAAAGAACACCAAGTGTCGACAAAACTGAAAGTTCCTTCCTTCGCTGCCAATCTCAGAGCAAATTAAAAGTTTGGCGCCGTCTGCTTCTGCAAACCAAGCGGCGTTTCTATCCCGCTGGATCAGGGTTAGCTCCTCATGGAAGATTGCTGTTTTGAGGTTAATTTTGCATCTTACGGCGTCTTCAACAGCGCATGCCTTGTTTTTACTCCGGCAAATAAGTAAAAACTTTTCATCAGCGTTTTTGCGCAAAAGGGAGACCAGCCACACAATCCGCTGGTCATCGGCGAAGTTGTATCTTGGCTCTTTTTTAGTCAGGCCAATGTCAAAATCAAATTCGGCACGATTGTTTTCACTGTCTTGGTCTGTGGCACCGAAGCCAAGTGGCCTGAGCTTGGCCAAGCGCTTGGGGAAACCCCGAATTGTTTTTCGTGTGTTGCGAAACAACACTCGGCCGGTACCGTGCCTGTCAGCAATATCTCGGATTAACTCAGCCCTTGTGGACTTGGTGAGCTTTTTGCCGTTAGCTAATTCAGAGTTCACCTTGGCAAGGATAGCGTTTGTGGTAGGAAACTGATCCAGTTCGGACTTCTTTAAGTCTTCATTTGCGATGATTTTTTGACAAAGTTTTGCAACAGGTTCGTAGTTGGCAGTTTCCTCCTTGAATACTTCAAAGTCGGAAAACCGATTGGGATCCAACAGTCGCAGACGTGCAAAATGACTCTGCAGCCCCAACTGTTGCGGGGTTGCAGTTAGCAGCAGTAATGATCCTGTTCTTTGGCCAAGCGCTTCAACAAGTTGGTATTGAGCGCTTGGCTTATCTGGATGACATTGGAGGTGATGAGCCTCATCAACAATAAGCAAATCCCAAGGAGCTTGAGTCACCTGTTTTGTCCGCTTGGCCGATTCTGCCAACCAATCGATACTGGCAATAATCAATTGGTCGTCTTCGAATGGATTGAAATCAGTTTGCGCGGCCTCAATCGCCATGCAGCGCTCCTCATCAAATATGCTGAACCAGTGGTTGAACCTGCGCAGCAGTTCGACGAACCATTGATTGACCAGCGAGTCTGGGAGAATAATCAAAATGCGATTGACGCGACCACAAACAAGCATTCTGTTAAGAATTAAACAGGCCTCAATGGTCTTGCCCAAGCCGACTTCGTCCGCAAGCAGAACCCGGGGGAGTTGCCGGTTGGACACCTCGTGGGCAACGTACATTTGATGCGGGATCAAATCGATTTTGCCGCCGAATAAGCCTCGGACAGGGGATTTACGCCAATGAAATATCATATTCATGGCAGTAAGACGTAAATCGAAGAGCGCATTGTCAGAGGTTTGGCCCCGCAATAATCGCTCCTCGGGACCACGATCTGACATTCCCGAGTGGAGATCTTGCTCGAGCAGAACTTTGTCTTCCCCGTGATAGGTGAGTAGCCCTCCGGACTCTGAAACACGTTTGATGATAAGCTCGGTTGTATCATCACATTGAATAGTGCATCCAGCTTGGAAGTTAACTCGATAGAGAGGAGGGGTCTCTAGTGAGTAACGACGAGTTTCCTCGCAAGCCGGGAAGAAGATATCGACAGATTGTTTTCCAATTGACTCAACGATTCCCAGGCCGAGTTCGGGTTCCAAACTGCTGGCCCAGCGTTGGCCGGCAATAAAAGTATTTGGTGGGATATCTAGCTTCACTTTTATAGGCTAAAGCCCAGAGGGAACCGTAAAGGAGTGAAACTCTTTGAAAAGGGATTCTTAATAAAT
>JABACA010000282.1 GCA_014237975.1 Mariniblastus sp.
AACTGGGATGCCCTTACGGCCATTTCAATGACGTGTTTGTCTTTGAAACCATTGCATAAAACGGGAACATCGGTTGCGGTGGTTGTGATGGCAGCCAACAACTCTGCCTTGCTTCCCGTTTCCAAGCCGCCCCCCGAGGCCAACACGGCCTGCATGGCAGCATTGACCACTTCACAATGTTGATTCACTTTGATGGGATAAAAGCAACTGTAACTTCCCCGGTAACCAAACCCTTCTATGGCATGGTTAAAAGCCGCATGAATCTCGCGGGAACGCTGTCGAATTAATTCGGGGAACCTGATCAGCAACGGGGCAACCAGGCCATGGGCCTGGGCCTGCTGGACGATGTCCCAGATTCGAACCGATTGGGACGATTCGTCTCGGTGAGGGCAAACCATCACAAACCCGTCGGCATCCACCCCAAAATAGCCAAGACCCCAGCGTTTCAAGCCGTAAAGCTCAACAGCATCTTCTACAGACCAAGTCTTGTTTTGTGGTTCAAGCATGCTATTGGAGCGTTCAGGTTGCAGTTCCCGTCCAGCGTCAAATCAGCCATTAACGAAGTTAACTCGAATTTGAGTTTATGCTATGATCTCCATTCGACAATCACCGTCAATTGGCACGGCGATAAAAACCTGACTTGATTCCCATCTGTCGTTTTCCGATCGCGTCATCCATGGAACAAATTAATTGGCGTATTTCACCGGCAGCAACGCTTGCGAAATACCTGTTTACTACGCAGACAGAATCCGTGGTTTTGCCACCAGAATGGCAGTCCGTGATGCCACGAATTGCAGAGAATGCCTCAAAACTTGGTATTTCGGCAGCTGCATTTTCCAGCAGCAGCCGATTTGTCGACGCCTTGGAACAGTTGATCACATCCAAACGTTTGCCACAGCTGTTTGCCGGTATTGCCGAACCCATTACCGAACAAATCACGAATGAAGTTTCTTTAAGGACCAGCCAACTCAAGCACCATTGGTTGGTTCGTGGACCAAGTTTTATTGAACTTCTGGAGCAATACTGTCCGCTTTTCAACTTTGTGGTTCTCGATTTATGGACCACCATTCCAGTCAAACAGGGCGACCGGGCAACCGCCCCCATGTTGCTGGGGGAAAATTATCATGCAGCTTTGTTTACCGCCTCGTTGCATGACAGCAACCCGTTTATTCCTGAAGTCATGCGTCCTGCCTACATAGCAACCTATTTTGCCATCAAAACTCAACTGCCAAGGGACTTGGATGTTTCAAACCTGCAACACCATTTGAGCTTGGCCAGTTGCCGGCTGACACTGTCACTGGGAAACGAGATCGAATTGAGTTCGGTCGATAAAGCATCCTTTGAGACAGCGGTCGAACTTTGGATTGGTGTGCCCGCCCCGCTGTTGGTAGAAGAGGTTTGGGAGATGTCCAAGGAGATGCATCAACTTTCCGATTTGACCGACTTTTGTTTGAACTGGATCGTTCAAGCAGATCCCGGAGAACCGCAATGACCTGGGCCGTCACCAAAGCCAAAACCTTAGCTTATCCCACGTTGTGGTGGAACATGTTGCTCGGCAGAGTGCTCAAGCTGAGGAATTGGTGGGACCCCGTTAACGAGCAAATCGTGCTGGGAGCTTACCCTTTTGAATCGGATGTACCTGGCCTGGCCAACATGGGAGTGACGTCCGTACTGAACACGTGTGCTGAATATCCTGGACCAGCCGATCAGTACAAGCAATACGATATTGAACAGTGCAGGGTGCCAACGGTTGACTTTGTTCACCCCACATTGGAAAGCATAGAAAAAGGAGTCGAATTTATCGACAGAGAGATCGCCAAGGGGGGCAAAGTTTATGTTCACTGCAAGGCTGGGCGCGGCCGAAGTGCTACGGTCGTCGCCTGCTGGTTAATGAAACACAAAGGCATGACTGCCGAACAAGCCCAGGCCTACCTTCTGAAAAAACGCCCGCAAGTCAATCCTCGCATCAAGAACCGAATGGGCGTAAAACAATTCGAGGCAAAATTGCGACTGGACCGCACCACGGCACAGGGCGAGCCATCTTGAACCCGTTCAGATTTGCACTTTGCGCCAACCTCCCTGGATGAACCGCCCGCTGACTAACAAACTCCTGAATGCAATGTCAAACGCCATCGCATACCAGGCACCTTGAACTCCCCACTGTAAACCCTGAATCGGTTGACCGTTAATCTCCAACCAGGAGATTTCATCGAGACAGAGATAAAGTGTTAACGGCAGCCGAATCAGGAAAAAACCGATTGCCGTTATCATCAATGGCCAAATCGTATCACC
>JABACA010000283.1 GCA_014237975.1 Mariniblastus sp.
GGAAGGAACGGACCGGGTAGCCTTCAAGAAAGCCGTCAGCTTGCTTCAAGAGGATAAACATCCGTTGATGATCTTTCCGGAAGGTGAAGTCTATCACTGCAATGACCGTCTTACACCGTTTCGAGAAGGTGCCTCAGCGATTGCTTTGACGGCGGCCAAACGCGCCGAGCGGCCGATCGTCTGTATCCCTTGCGGTATCAAATATCGCTACCTGGAAGATCCTACCGATGAATTGCTGAGTGTCATGGCCCAGATTGAAACATCGATCCACTGGAGGCCCAGGCAACCCATTCCATTGCCTCAAAGACTGCTCGACTGTGCTGCCGCACTGATGGGCCTCAAGGAATTGGAATACCTGGGAGAAGTCCGCCAGGGAACGCTCCCCGCACGGACTGATTTTCTTGCTGACGAGATTCTCACCCGACTGGAAAAACGGTACGACATCGATCACCATTCGGCAACGATACCCGAACGCGTCAAGGAACTGCGGCGACGGACCCTGGAATTGATTCGGGAAACAGAGCAGCCGACTGACCTACAAACCCAAACCTGGCATGATGACCTGGACGACCTGTTCCTGGTCGTCCAGTTGTTCAGCTACCCGGGCAATTACTTGGTAGAAAACCCGACCATCGAACGTATCGCCGAAACGATCGACAAGCTGGAAGAAGATGTGCTGCAAGTCTACTCCGCCACGGTTCGCGGCACCCGCGAAGCTACCGTGACCTTTGGAGAACCGATTCCCGTCGACGGTGGCAAACGTAGTCGCGATGCCGTCCATGAACTGACCAGGACGATGGAAAAAAGCGTCCAGCAGCTGATCGATTCCATGAACCAATCACCCGGCGATGAAGTTTATGCTGAAAGACTGGCCTGATATGATTTCAATACCGCAATCCCATTTCAATGGCCTACCGGTTTCACGAACGGTGTGGCTGATGTTGATCTTGGGCCTGATGGGCTTGCCCTCGATCTGCCTCGCCTGGCAAAGCGATCCGCCAACGCGCCGATCATCCCTGCCGGGTGACCCCGACTTTGAGCAACAGATTCCCCCCGTGTTTACTCATGTTTATCGGATCGGCAACTTCTACATCATGGGGACCGACCAGCGACCGCGGGAAACGGATCGTCCAGATCGAACGGGCGAGGAAGTGGTCCACGAGGCGGTCCGCCTGTTCGGCAGCCTGCTCGATACGGACGCCGATGGCCAAGTCGATCATCCCGAGCTGCTCAAGACGATGGGAGAGAACTTTGCCTTTGCAATCGGCGCCGATCGAACGTTGCGCCCGATCGAAGAGAAACTCGACCGGCAGACGGGACACTACATCATCTCGATGAAGACCGACATCTGGCCCTTCTTTCCCGACTGGGACGGGACCGGGTTCCGGGTCAAGCGGCTGGATAGCTCGATGTGGCGACCCCGGCGGATGAGCGCCTTGTGGGAGGAGTGTTTCCACGTCTACACCGAAGCCTGGAACCGTCATACGGATGACTGGAGCTTTGGCAAGGAAGGGTTACTCGGCCGGGCGATGGCGGCCGATATCGAGGCCGGGGCTTATGACATCCGTGAACAAAACCGGATCGAGCGGGGGGACTACGACTGGAACACGGCCGTCAACGAGTACGTGCACCAGGTGTGGGTCATTCAAAAAGGGGGCCAGACGGCCGCGCTAACCGAACCGCAACAAAAAGTCCTCAACTTCATGCAACAAACCAATGGGTTCGCCATGGACATGAACAAGGATTACCCGAAACCTTTGGCGGTCCGCGTTCGTTAGTTGACGGTGGATTTCGAACCTGCCGTAACCGACAAAACAACCAGGTTGAAGCATCGGGACATCTCGTCCGTTTATCTGTCACCTGAAATGCCTTGGGGCGAGAGCCTTTATTTTCGGCTATTCGCACGCATCACGAGAAAGATCGCCAATCCAACCCCTACGACTGCAACCGCCAATATCAATATCAATATCAATAGCACAATCATTGAAGTAAACACCATTGGCCTGGCGTCGTCGGGGATGGATGGGTCATTTTGGAAAGCGATCAGCCAACAGACGTTACAAAAAGGAGCCATGTTAGAATTCCTGGACATTTACTTGACAATAATTTGAATTTTATTCTTACCGATTTTATTTCAGAAGGTGCAGGCTCACGTTCTGTCTCAAAGAAATTAACACGTTGGAACCAAAGCTCGTCACTAGGCGAGACAACATGGCATGGCCTCGATTCGGCTAGGCGAATCTGTAAGCCGAATCAATCATCGACTCGAC
>JABACA010000284.1 GCA_014237975.1 Mariniblastus sp.
CCCCATAATGCGGTGGCCAAGGAACTGTTTGCCTCCGACCTGTTGGCCGTCGCCACGGGAAATCTCTCACTCGAACATGAAGAGACCGAAAAGGAACTGCTCAGGATTGGCGAACACTTTGGGCTGCGAGGCACCGATGTTGACAAGCAAAACGCGAGCGCCCTCAAGGCTCAACGTGAACAAACGGTCAAGAAGGGACTCGACCTGCTAGCCAGCATGACACTGACAGTGGTCGATGGAGATTTTCCACGCGAGGTGATCGCCAAAGACAACCTGACGTTTGAGCAATACGCCATGCCGGCCTCAAAAAACAGTACGGAATTCTATCAGGCACCGCTGTTCGCTCCTGGTGGGCAGAAAGAGGGCATTTTGAAAACCAGTTTTTTTGACTGGCCAGGTGTTCGACAGAGTGTCCGCAGGGAGCACGTGATCAGTCGGTTTATTGCGTTCACGCTGTTGGGAATCGGATTGGCGGTTGCTTTGGCTTGGTGTTTCTTCGGGAAAACGGGCAAGACGGTTCCGTTAATCCTGGTCGCCCTGTTGTCGTCGACAAGCGTCGCCTGGGCCAATCCAAGCGATTCCCAGCCGACGAATCACCCCGTATCGGGGGAGCAGCCGATGGCGGTCGACCTGTCCGAAATGTTTGCCAAGCTGGAAAATTCAAAAACCGCATCCGCCGCAATTGATGAAATCGTCACCTTTGCGAAACAGAATGATGCCGACCGCAAAGAAGCGGTCGGCGGGCTGGTTAACCTGGTTAAATCCAGTGACGAAATATCACAGAAAGGCTGGGCGATTGCCGCCCTGGCTAAAATCGGTGGACAGGATGTTGATGAACAGCTGCTCGATATTCACTCCGATCCAAACAATCCAGCCATCGTCAGGACCTGGGCGGCAGCGGCCCGTGTCAGCATGACTCAATCGGTTAACGGCCTGATCGAAAAAGCGAATTTAATCAACTCCTTCCCTGCATTGGGACGACCGATCGGGCTACGACTGGTAGCCAAGTTGAACGACGGCAAACAGTCGATTGATCTTTCCGAGGTGATTGGCATCACCGTCAAGGTTCCTCAATTGGCAGCAGGCCTCGCTCCCGCAATTATGGCATTTGGCCCGGAAGCGATTGCCGAGGTGGCAACCCACGGGGACGATAACAACATACGTCGAACGGCCACCGGTTACCTGGGGGCGCTGGCCAACCAGGGCCAGAGTCCGGCCGTGGCCGAATTGGTTACCAGCCAACTGAAGTTTGACCCCGATGCGAAATCGGTACCCTGGAAGGGCGGGGCCCTGTTCCTGCCTGCCATTCAGTGGAGCAAACCCGAAGCGCAACAGTTGGTCGGCCAGCTGATTCGCTGGTACCTATGGTGCGACACGCACAACGACACCGAAAGCCAGCAACAGTTGTACAACAATTTGCGCAGTATCCAGTTAGCGCGCGCTGCCGGTTATCGGCCGACCGGTCCCGGGAATATCAATTCATGGCTGGAATCCTGGGGAAATGCTGTCGGGAAAAACAAGGTCAAGCAGATCTTGAAAGAACAGGGACTGTTGGACAACAAGAAATATGCTTCCGTCTTGAACGACATTCAAGACAAGAAATAAAGCTGCAAAATCAACGTGGCTCATAAGGCAGGCGGGGATCCCGGTGCAATTGGCACCGGGATCTTTTGCCGTTTTAGCCCGCCAACCGTTTTCATTAACTCGATCCGGATGGGAATTTCAACAAAAAACCGGAATATTCCGGATGCCCAAACAGTTCCACCAAAACAAATCCCTACAATTCTTGGCCCTCAGACAAATGTATTTTCGTATAATGGAGTCAAGCGATTGAGAATCTACCAGGCACCAGGCTCACGATGCATCCTTATTCCGAATCCGATGTTGACGAACTATCCGGTGATCGCTCCAGCGGGCAGCCATCACTTCACAACCTAACACCGCCGCCCAGCAACCGGTCTCATAACGGCAATAACGGCAACGGTTTCACACGCATTTCATGGTTCTTTGTGGCCATTGCCATGATGCTGCTCGCCTGGTACCTGTTCCCACTGATGATTGAACAATACCAGTACGCAGCGACAAAAGGCAAGGTCCGGGCCGAGTATGAAAATGCGGTTCAGCTGCTTGAACAAAAGCCCTTGGAAAGTGTCTCCAACGCTTACGAGCTGGTGGCTCAAAAAGTCCGGCCCAGTGTGGTCAGTATTCAAACCGCGGTCCCGACTAAATCCTTCCTTCGCAATATGGCAGGGCAAGGATCGG
>JABACA010000285.1 GCA_014237975.1 Mariniblastus sp.
CGCCTACCTAAAAGCGTCGTGGCTGCGACTGGATTGAACATCAGCGCCAGGACTGGTAGTTGCTCAGCAAGTCGCGGTGAGGTAAATTGTCGTTGTTCCAACGACGGAGGGCGCGGAAGCTACGCTCATGAAGCCGTGTCCGATCCAATGCCTCGACATGGCCGTCACAGAAACTGATGTTGTATTGCCCCCCATGCCGCGCCTCAGTCGCGTCAATAATCTTGTCGCTCAATGGGTAGACTTTGCGCTGTACATAATTCCTATAGTTGATGTCGAGATGCGCCATGCCGCTGGCACCCTCATCACGGTCCTCCCCGTACAAAATATTGATCATCGGCTTGGTCATCCAAATCAGCGTGGCGTCGCCAATCCCGATCATGTTTGCCGTTGATCTAACATCTCCATCGGTAATCCTCGACCCTTCGGACGGAACATCATCCAAGTCACCGCTAATCAGAGTGTGACTGAAAGTGCCCCCAAGGCCAAGGCTGCTGTAGCCAAGCTTCACGCCAAAGGCGTTGTACCCGTAACTGCCCAGCGCGACAGCATTGTCATTGCCCGATAGTGTCGTCCCTTTGTAGTCCGAACAAATAAAGGGACTTTTCTCCAACCACTCGACTCCTATGTAAGGCAGGAGACGCTCGTGCCAATACTGCTGAGTTACACCTTCCGCATCCGTGGGATCAAAATTGTAAACGGGATAGTGGCCCTGATCCCCGACGTATGAGTTTAGCGCGATACCGTATTGGCGAAGATTATTTTTGCAGGCCAACGACCGAGCGGCGCTCTTGGCCTGAAACAACGACGGGAGCATCAAGGCCGCCAGAATGGCAATAATGGCGATTACAACCAGCAACTCAATGAGGGTGAACGCGGCGCCTCCCCCTTCCCCCCTCAATCGGGGACAGTATCCTGGCCGCTTGGCCAAGCATTGGGTCGCCTGCGTTTTCATTCCGTTACTCCAGCGAAACAATCCGGTAAAACCGGCCTTTTTTGGTGGAAATCGAGTCCAAAGCAAAGTTTCCGGACGTTGTCTTCAGATCCTTCCAACCGTTCGCGGATAAAGTGTCGTTGAATTGAACCAAATATTCAAGTGTATTTTCAGCTTTTTTCCAGCTCAATAAAACCCGGTTTCCCTTGGTGTCGAGGGAGATTTCGAGACCCTCCACCGACTGGGGTACTTCGATGGAATCACCATGGTTGTTTTCAAATTGCCGCCACACGGCACTTGCTATTGAGAATTCATCCGGTATTGGCACGGTGTCCTGCACGGAGCTGATCTGGGCGACAATGCCCATGTCCTTGCTCAGCCAGTAGTAATTCCGGACGAAGTCCGTTGAGGCTTTTTGCCAATCCTCAATAACGCCGGGAATTTTAATGAAGGTGTCGTACTGAACCAGTTCGTTGACCCGCAGACAGTCATTAAAACCAAGGTCCGGAAGGATGATGATACCATGGCCGTCCACCGTCATTTCAGATTGGTAAACCTGCTTGGTTGGTGCCTCGATGTCGCCCAACCCGAGCATCGACTGGCGGGTGACAAACTCGAACGTCGTGTTGGCGTTCCACGAGTCGCCAAACTTGATGACTGCGGGGAAGTCGTTCAATCGGGTGCTGAACGGTATTGCCGGATCCTCTTCGTCGATGCTGATGTCATGGAAACCGTACACATCCCGCCCCCTGGCAGCGCTCACGTCAAGGAACAAACTTTTTTTTCTGCCAGATGAATCAAACGTCGCCCGTTCCACGATCGTCGCCCCCTCAAATTCAACATCCGTGTCGATCGCGCTTGGCTTCACGTAGTCGAACTGGATCGTCTCATCCTCCGGCCCCTCCCGAAAATCCCAAACCTGATCCTCCCCTGCCTCACCGATGTAGTCGAACACATCAACCTCCTCCCGTGCGGCTTCTGAAAAATGCCCGACAAAGTTGGAATACATTTTGTAATACTGCCCCTCCTTGCCGAACATGTCCTTAGCCGTGATGGTGATTTGGCCCAGCGACTCGCCTGGCACGCTCAACATCCCAAGTGCGATCGCCCATGCAGTGACCCAACGCCTGGGCAAGCGATTGGTTGGGGTTTCAGTTAAAATGAATTTGATCATCTCGATCCACATTCAGCATCAGGCATGCCACGATTTCAAGGTCTTGATTACCGCCTTGGCCCGTCAATCGCAATGGGCCTTGACGCCGGTTTGCGC
>JABACA010000286.1 GCA_014237975.1 Mariniblastus sp.
CGAATATTTTTCGATAATTCAATTTGTGGGTAAGGGTCGACGAAGCGCCGGATAACAACTCTGTCATTACCTGATTGAAAAATGTCTGCAACTCATTATGGTCTGGTGTTTCTGCCAGGTTTTTGATAGTGGCCGATCCGAAATGAAACTCACCGAGGTATTCGAGGTCTGGCGAATCGTGAATTATCTGGTTGGCTCGTTCAAGCAAGTCGTCATCGATTAAGTCTGCCCTGGAAAAATAGCCGTTGGTAATTGAACGAAAAGAAGGTCGCTCGTCTCCTATTGCGCTGGGCAGTAATTTGGCCAGATGGAGGGCATTGTTTTGGTCTTCGGCGCTGCCGTGTACTAGTCGTTCCGGGTCGCAAGCGTAAATGATCCAGTCAGCCTGAGTGGCAACATCTTTGAGTCGTTGGTCCACATTACTCCGTTCCTCGGTCTCAGTGGAGGCGGCATTGTCGACGTACTTGAGAATATCCTCGCCGGAAAAATCAGAAAGCTCAAGATTAAATTTGCGAGATCGTTTGCGGCAACTTAATCGCACGGAGAAGTGTTGCCCTTGAAGAGTTGGATCGAACGAGTTGCCCTTTTCCCAACGTTCATAAGTATTGATGAATTCGGTGGTCTGCTCGTAGTCCAGGTCAGGTTGCGCCCCGTAGACGCGACGGGCAAGGTGGTGCCAGGCTGCCATAAGCGTTGACTTCCCTGCCTGGGGAGCGCCCAGAAAGACGATGTGATAATTATCGGTACTCATGACGATTGAACCGTTCATTCACTTGAGTGGATTGTAAATTCAAAACCGGGGTGTTCCTGTTCAAGGTTGCTTTGGATTTGAATTAACTTGAGTTTCCAGTTTAACCATTCCGTTTCTGAAATCTGAAAATTGCAAACGACGCGCTGTAACGCGCCCTGGGTCCGCAAGGTGTCGAGGTAATTGGATAAAATGTCCCGGTCAATCGGTTCTCCATCCTTCAAAATTTCTGGTTGCCCCAGCGTGTCGAGTTGTACGACGAGCGTCACCTCTTGTTTCGACAAATCCTCCGCAGAAGCTATGGGGTTGCCTCCCCCGCCACCTGCGCCATCTCCTCCTGTCATCATTGCCGCAGCCACGGTGGCCGTAACACCGGCTGCGGCTGATAACATGATCTGTTTCGCTGTTTTTTTGGCGAGTTCTTTGATCAAAAATTTTGCCGCCAAAAAAGTTACACCGGCTACCGGACAGCCGACACAGAGCGCCAGCTGGCCGATGGTGTAAGCCGTGTCAGCATATTCAACCCACTGCCAGGCGTTCATGTTTAGTCCTTCGGTTTGTTTTCACTGTAGTCCACGTCGATCCCCGATTCGCGAAGTTGGTTTAATATTTTTCGGTATGACGAATCGCTGTTTTTCAGTTTTCCACCGAGCGGGGGGAATACGATCGTAACGCTGGGAGGATCGCGCTTAAGTGCCTCGTCACAAAGTTTCTGGAGAACAGTTTCATTCACTTGGTTGCCTTGGGCGAGAACAGCATCGTTGAGTTTAAAGGTTCCATTCTTGTCCACGGCGATAATCAATCCAGCTTCTTCACCTTCGGACTGTTCTTCCATCGACGCGGTGACGAGTAGCACGAGTAACATCCCCATCACGGTCAATGCGACATCCAGCAGTGGCAAGATTCGTTTTTCCAGCCTGGGTTCGGTGAAGTCGTAGCTACTCGTCATGGATGGCACTAAAACGTTGTAGTTGTGGTAGTAGACATACATTAAAAAAGAACAGGTTGGTCACGGCCCAGAGAAGCCCACTACAGGTGGATGTAAGGCCGGGGGCAAACTTGGGAATGATCTCGCCCAATGCAACGCCGTCGGTCATGCCTGCAAAGGTTAACAGCAGCGCGGCAATGGTTCCCAGCAACCCTATTAAAGGAAGCCCGTCGATGGCGAGAACAGCAAAACGTGCGGCCAATTTGAGTCGTTGAAATCGTTGGTCAAAGGCGGGCCCGCGAGAAGTTTTGATGGTGTGGGAAGTCCACCAGGCCCACACCTGAAACGAGACCGCCAAAATACCGAGACTCCAAACCAGCTTGTCAAAAAAACCAAAGTTCTGCAGGTACAGTTCGAGAAAGTCTGAAAATTCGCCCATCATTACCCGAGGTTTTGAGGGATGGAAATGGGTAATTGTAACGGTTGATCTTTGGCCTTTCAAACAAATTGTGAATGC
>JABACA010000287.1 GCA_014237975.1 Mariniblastus sp.
AATGATGGCCAGGTCAACTTGCAACGAGCGGCCCAGGTGATTCGCCGATTGAACCCCGACATTGTGGCGCTACAAGAAATCGATGTGGACGTGACGCGCAGTGGCAAGCTAGACGAACCGGCCGAACTGTCTCGGCTGACGGGACTCCCGCATCATGCGTTCGGCCCGTTTTTTGATTACCTGGGGGGACAGTACGGGATGGCCATCTTGTCCCGCCGGCCGATCAAGGCACAGGCGAATCACCGCCTACCCGACGGTGCCGAGCCGCGGACCTCGCTGGCAGTCACGGTTGCCGATGAAAACGGTCAAGCCTTGTTCCGCCTGGCCAACGTCCATTTTTATCGAACCGAACAGGAACGGCTGGCGCAGGCCAGGCGATTGTTATCGCAGCTCACAGACAAGGCTTTGCCGACGATCATCGCCGGCGACTTTAACTCGACGCCCGGTTCGGCCGTGCTGGATCTGTTTGCAGGGCAATGGACCGTGCCAGACAAGGGCGTCGATCGTTTCACGTTTTCCTCGGACCGGCCGAGCAGGGAAATCGACTTCATCATGTATCGACCGGCCGATGCGTTCCGGGTTCTGGACATCGACGTGATCCAGGAGCCGGTCGTCTCGGACCATCGTCCCGTGACGCTCGATCTCCGCTTTTCGAAATAGGACTCGATCGGCTTAGCGGGCCAATCGCAAACCGCTGAACTGCCAGCGGGCGTCCGGTGGAAAGAAGTTGCGATAGGTGGTTCGAATATGGTCACAACTGGTGGCCACGCTGCCGCCCCGCAACACGTACTGGTTGCACATGAATTTTCCGTTGTATTCACCCAGCGCCCCGGCCGGTGGAAGGTAGCCGGGATAGGCAGCGTAACTGCTGCTGGTCCACTCCCAGACGGTGCCCATCATCTGCTGGATCGATTCGCTTGGCCCGTTTTCGCAAGTCGGGTGAAGGGCCTGGCCATCCGGCCACAACCGATCGGCAAACTGGTTGCCCGCACCCTGCCCCGAGGCGAGCTCCCACTCAAATTCGGTCGGCAATCGATAACCGGCCCAGCGGGCAAACGCATCCGCTTCGAAATAGCTGAGGTGGCAGACGGGCCACTCGGGACAGACGGGAACCAGGCCGGCCAGGGTGAAGACCATCCACTGACTTCCCTGGCGGACCCAGTACAGCGGCGCGTCCCATTGCTGTTGCTCGGCGGTGGACCAGCCCAGCGACAGCCAAGGGTCGGGCTTCTGGTAGCCACCCGCTTCGATGAACTCGATGTACTGGCCACAATTCACCGGCGAGCTGGCCAGGCCAAACGGCTCCAGGAATTGTCGATGGCGGGGAAGTTCATTATCAAAAGCAAATTGGTCCACCGCGCCCATTTCATAAACGCCCTCCTCGAATTCGAACCAGTCCTGGTTCGGTCGCCAGGCATCGGGAAAGCTGCCTGGCCGATAGACGGGCAATGTCGGATTGCAGGAGAGCACATGTTTGATGTCGGTCAACATCAGCTCCTGGTGTTGTTGCTCGTGGTTCAGCCCGATCAGCACGGCGTCGGCAACGTCTTGGGAAAGGTCCGGGCCGCTGAGGAGTTCCAGCATTCGCTGGTCGACCACCTGGCGGTAATCCTTGATCCGATCGAGCCCGGGGCGCGAAATCAGCCCCCGTTGAGGACGGGGAAACTGCTTTCCGATCGTGTTGTAGTATGAATTGAACAGGTAATTGAACTGGGGATCAAAAACGTCTTGGTCGCCTTGATGGGCCAGAATGAATGTCTCGAAAAACCAGGTCGTGTGTGCCATGTGCCAGCGGGTCGGGCTCACGTCCGGCATCGACTGGACCAGGCAATCCTCGGCCGAGAGGGGTTCGACAATTTGGTCGGTAAATTGTCGAACGCGCCGGTAGCGATCGGCCAGCGTTGGTTCGCAGGTACTGGTTGATTCTGAAATGGAAGACACTGGTTGACTCCGGTCTAAAACGTTTGAACTGACTTGTCGCAACCCGGCAGCGCAGGGGCTGGGGGGGCTAGCCTGCACCAGATTAATCGGTGTCAGGGTCAATCGGACGGGCGGGTCTGTTTTTTCTTGATCCGCTCGAGTGCTTCGAGGTATTCTCCCACGTCCCACAGTTTGATCGTTTTGTCCAAACTGCCCGATGCGAGCGTCTGGCCATCGGGGCTAAAGGCGACGCTGTAGACAGA
>JABACA010000288.1 GCA_014237975.1 Mariniblastus sp.
CGCGGTCGAAGTCGACCGCGGTATGATTTAAGTCGGATAACGGCAACGATCACTGAGCCGCAGCCAGCGACTCGCAAGTAGGATTGTAGCGGGTAAAATTGGCGAAGCCAAACCCGCGTAAATCCGTAAGTTGCAGTGCCAATGCGGCTTCGTGTGCATCACATTGTTATCCGGCGATTTCCCATTGGAGTTACGCACAAACCACGCCTGTGATTGTCCACACTTCGCACCTGACGAAGACGATCATCCATTGGGTTTGATCGTGAATCAAGTCGCGCCTCGATGAGCATGTCCGCGATGGCAGTTTGAGTATTGATTTGTGGAGGAAGAGCCTTCATTCTCAACTTCCCACACACCTACTGAATGTTTACTTGCGTGCGAGTTTGCGTACGACTGTGTAGATCAGGGCTGCCATAAAAATGACGCCAGCAATTATTAAGATTTCTGGTATTCCAAGCATTTTGGTTCCTGTTTTTGAGACGAACTAATGACAGCCGCTCGCTGTTCGACGACTAGGGAAATATATTGCGAAATTTCTCAGCAAGTTTTTGACATCTGATTTGCAGCCGGATAACGTTTACAGATAACCGGGCGGCGACGGAAATCTCATTATTTAAAACCGCATGCATCGCCGCTTCGGTTCATCGCATTGTTATCTGGCTTATTTTGGCGTCCTGTTGAATTTATTGGTTAGCAATACGATTAAAACAAATATCATTGGCGAGATCAAAAACGACCAAATTACGAGTTTGGTTCGGCGTGCTGTTTCCTGACGTTTACCATGATAGTCAAGATGGTGATTGTCCCAAGAATTAATATCGTCGCTATCGTTGCCGAGAGTTTCGGATCGTCCGTCAGGTCCAAAGGAATAGAGAAACGGCATATTATTTTGTAGATCGTTAGTTGATATGAATCTGTCTCGAATTTGGTAGTCGTTACCCCAAGGGTCCGTACCTATTTTATTTGCGACTTCAGATTTTAGGGCTTCGAAGTTGCGTTCCCAATTGATGGTGCTCGTTTGGGCGTGGTCGATTAGCAGAGATTCAATATTGGTTAAGCCAGCGAGTGTTTTACCCAGAGGCGTTACCTTGTTTGCTTTCACTGTAAAATTCACGGCCAAGCATAGTGAAAACGAGATGGCGAAAGAAATAAATGCCAATGCAATATGTTTGATTGTAAACTGCAGTGAATGCTCCAATTACAGCCAGATAACGCCCGCGTTAACCGAGCGGACCTAGAACTGTAAATTAGTGAAAACGGTCGTTGGATACAGTGGGAGGTACGACCATCCAACCCTAACGCAAAGGACGCTTCGGTTCAACGCTTTGTTATCCAGCTCACTGCCGGATAGTTATGATTTCACCATACCGAAGTTCTATTTGGTCTGTTTTCTCGAGTGCGCGATCCAGGAATTCGTTCAAACGTTTCCGCCTGTCGGAGGTAGGCTCACCGAGACGAAAATGCTCATATTGCGCCGCCATGTCAACCATTTCCATTTTCTGTTGATAAAGCTCAAAGTAGTTGTCGCGGCTGTTGCAATTCAACTGTTTCAGCAAACCTGCAGCCATTGCAATCGAGGGTTTCTCTCCATAGCTGGACCGGAGATCGGTTTGTCGGTCCAAATAATCTGCGTTGTCAAAAATGTTTACAACGAGCGCCAGCCCGGCGATTTCGTAATCTGGCCGGATGGATTTCTGCACCCGATAGTAGTTGTTTCGGACCAGATGCTCAACATTGTATTTAACAGCCAAACCGACTTCTTGTTCCGCCAGCTCTTTCTTGTGTCGCGCTCCTAGTGCATCCTCAAGTCTGGCATGACGACCATGTTCGGCGTATAGAGCGATGCCAAGTCCGATGGTTGTTGTTACCGCAAGTAAGCTGAGAATCGAGAATTTCATTAGCGAGAAATCCGGAGCTGGATAACGTTTCGCATCACCGGGCACGCGCGGGTGACGTTGGTTTCCGCCGGATCGCGTGCTCCGGTGCATGCGGTTGTTATGCATCGCGGTTTCCAATCAGTGGAAATCGTTCAATGGTTTGATTGAGACCAGCCAAGATGCCGGGAATCTGAGTCTGATCGAAGTATAGCGAAAACTTGAGCGTATTGCCCATTCCCGCATCGTCCCTAGCCTGGCATTCGACATTGAAATGGCCCATTTCATCACCGGGTGGCGACGA
>JABACA010000289.1 GCA_014237975.1 Mariniblastus sp.
GAACCCCGACCGTCCTTTGCAAAAGGCGATAAATGACGACCTCCCAGTCCATGTTGAAACCGTTTCCCCCGATGGGAATTTACGAGATCCTGTTAAGCTCCCCGGATTTCGCCGGGATTTGCATGGGGGAACCGGGAACTCGCATGCCTACGCGTGGACGATTGGCTTCGAAACAGTTTCAGGTAGTCCTGGGTGACAATAATGAGTGAGCGAGAATCTCAAGTGCAAGATGTTTGTGAGCCGTCCATGACGGACCGAGTGGAATCATTTCTCTCCGACAATTGCCCACCGATGGGAATTTACGAGACACTCTACGCATTCCACGATTCCTTTGGTCGATTCATGGGAACAGAGGGGACCCATCCTTGGTCCCAAGGATTCCCGCTGACGACACCCTTGGAGAAATTCGGGGGGCCTGCGTTGCCGGACAGTGTCGAAGTTACTTGGGAAGATCGCTTCTACCCCAAAGCCTGGGGGCATCCAGCCCTGCGTGAGGCCCTTGTCGAATACTACAACTCACGATACGGATCATCCATTACACCTGAGAATGTGATGATTTTTGCTGGCGGTCGTCCTGGAATCTACACCGTGATGGCCTTTCTGAAAAAGCATGTCAAAGTCCGAATCGGCAATATTGAGTGGCCCGCCTATCTTGATATTTTGACACAAACTGAAACCGAGTATGAGATTGTTCCTTTTACCAAAGAGAACAACTTCCACCCTGGCAATGCCGAATATTTCGACCGGTCCGGACTCGATGCCGGCAGTGGCCTGATGCCCGTTATCTCCAATCCACAGAATCCTTCAGGTCAGACGCGTTCAGGTGAAGAACTTCGAGAATTGATCGAAATGGCGGAGCAATCCGGCAACGGAATTTTGCTTGACGAAGCATACGAAATGTTCCACTCTCCTTCGGTCAGCGGCATTGAGTTCGTCCAGGATTTAGACAATAGCAACGTGTTCATCGCCGGTGCCTGTACGAAGGGACTCCAATCACCAGGCATTCGGATTGGATGGATGATTGCCAGTAAGAGCAATGTTGAGACCATGGCCAACTACTCCAGCTTCGGCATGGGTGGTGTCAGCCATCCCTCACAGCATTATGCTGTCAAACTGCTCGAGCCAAATCGTGTCAAGCAGGCTCGTGAAGCCGTCGAGGAGCATTACAATTGGCAACGCGAACGATACGGCAAGGCCTTCAAAGAAATGGGGCTCGGCGTCTACACGGGTAACGGCGGGTTCTACCACTGGCTGGAATTACCTGAGGGTATGACCAGCGATGAACTCAACAAGCGTTTGTTCAAACACGGTGCCGCTATCCTGTGCGCATCGGATTGTGATATGGCGCGTCCTCACTCGAAAGACCCTGGTTATGTTACTCCCTATGAGCGATTCTTCCGTTTCTCGTTTGGTCCACTACTTCCAGAAACATTCGAGGACGATGTCCAGTTATTCCGCGAAGTGTATGAACAATACAAATCCGATGTTGGAATTGAAGATTGACTAAGAGGCGCATTTGAAATCGAAAACTATCAAACAATTTGTACGAGCTGGAGTGGTGCCAAGTGCAACGCATAGTAATCTCGTCTTGCCAATTTTAACCAAACCGAGGTCGACAGCCGGAGCCTCAAATTTCGGCGAGCGTCTCAACCGCCTGGATCAACCGTGATGACCCAAACGTCGCTTATCCTGTTACTCCTGAACGCACTTTCGACATGGTTCATGTTGGGAGTCATCTGGTACGTCCAAATCGTCCAGTACCCCCTCTTCTCCTGGATCGACAAAGACAGGTTTGGCACCTACCAGGAACGCTTCCAGTGGCGGACGACCCTGGTCGTGGGAGGCCCGATGGTCGTAGAAGCTTTCACCTCTGTGCTGCTCCTCTGGTATCCACCGATTGCGGACCATTCCTTGCTATTGATGGGAGTCGGCCTGGTATTCCTGATCTGGATATCGACCGCATTTCTACAGATACCCTGCCATGGCGAGTTGGCGCGGGGCTACCAACCGGTTTATCACCGTCGCCTGGTCCTTTCCAACTGGATACGGACAATCAGTTGGACGCTTAGAACTATCCTGGTCTTGTGGATTCTGTTCACCGTATTGGCCGGATCGGCAGAATTGACGGAATGAATGAAACAACACAAACAGTTGC
>JABACA010000028.1 GCA_014237975.1 Mariniblastus sp.
AATCGTATTGCCTGGCAGGGAATTAGAGGTCGGTCTCAACGAGGGTGCTGGAATATTCGCTGTTGAGGGGGTGGACTGGTTAATTCGTGAAAACGTTTCCTGTTTGGCAATCAGCGAAGTTCCAGTTGCTTCGAGTAATTTTGGAACACTCGGATTATCACCGTCGTTCTTAACGGTTTCGTCAAAGTTAACTTGACGTTCCGTAAACGAAACCTCGGCCTTTGAGGGGGCGGCGCTGTTATTGCCCAGCGGTGTTTGTGGCAAGTTCGGATGCAGACGGTTAAGTTCAGGCTGGCGTTGGATGATGGGGACCGTTGATTTTGCTTTCGGCAACCGTTGGGTGGTGACGGGAGGAACGTGGACCGTAGGCGGCACATTTCTGAGTGGCTGGTAACGCTGGGACGGTTGTTGTGGCTGTTGGGCGGCAACAGGCAGGGTGGCCATGGACCACCAGCAAACGACAGCCGTCAAAAGGGTGACGGTCCCAAACGAACGTTTGTTAAAAGCGAACATCAAAATCTACCTTGGAATTAGGGGGCTATTCCTTCTTTCCACTGATCGACCTTAACGATTAGGCAAGATTAACCGATTACTGAAAATTCCCTGAAATCCAATCGGAACGCTAGCGTTTCGATGCTGTTGGTGATGTGTGCCGCTATCGATAATCGTCCCGGGACGGATTAAACACATCGATTATTTTGCAGTCAGTAATGGCACGGCCCGCATGTGGCACATGAGACTCCAGGACCACCGTGTCACCAGCGGTCAACTGCATCGTTGATCCTGCCACCGTCAGTTCGAATTCGCCTTCCAGCAGATGGAGCACTTGCTCGTGGTGATGATCATGCTCGGGTAACGAGGCATTTTGGGTGATTTCCCAATAGGCCATGGTCGTTCGATCGGAATGGACGAACCGACCGTGAAAACCGGGCAGCACCTCTCGAGATTCGGTTTTCCAGATATTGATGGCTTGGTTCATAAAGGACCTCGTTCAAGGGTAGAAACTCGTTGCTGGACAGGTTCCTGTCAGCAAGATCAGCGAAAACCGGGCGTTCTGGCCGAGTGTACATTTCCTTTGATCGCGAGTTCGATTAACTTCTAATTTCAAGTCGAGGGCAGAGGGTTCAATGCCTTCAATGGTGTCGGTCATTATCGTATTCCCAGGGCCTTGAGAACAAGGTGACGAACGGATCGCCGTTCCATTGGCAGGCATCGCTCCCAACCGGCCGATGGTTGTCTTCAGGTATTTAAGGTTCATTGCAGAGAAACAAGACATGGCTACCAAGTCGAAGTGTATATGGGTCAGTAAAGACGAATCAGGGTCGATCCTGCGCAGCCAGGCCGAATTCGAACTGCCAGAGCTGCCCGAGGGGCACGTTCGTATTCGAGTCCGTTACTCATCGTTAAATTACAAAGACGCCTTGGCGGCGACCGGGAACTCCGGAGTCGTCCGCCAATTACCAATCATTCCAGGTATCGATGCGGCCGGCGAGATTCTGGATAGTGGAGTGTCAGATTTCAAAGAGGGGCAGCAGGTCATGGTGGCCCATGCCCAGTTTGGGACGGTGTCCCACGGAGGTTATTCCGAAATCATCCAGGTTCCGGCCGAGTGGGTCAGTTTGCTGCCCGACAACCTGTCGCCGCGCGACGCCATGGCGATTGGTACGGCTGGATTTACTGCGGCCCAATGTGTCAGTGAACTGGAACGTCACTCAATACAGCCAGACCAGGGGCCCGTGGTCGTATCGGGTGCGACGGGCGGTGTAGGTGTTTTTTCCGTCAAGCTGTTATCCAAATTGGGTTTCGAAGTCTTTGCTGTTACGGGCAAGAGCGACAAGGCGGAATGGCTTGAGTCGCAGGGCGCTGCCCATGTCATGGAGAGAGCTGACGTCGACGACTCGTCGGGTCGACCGCTGTTGTCCTCGCGTTGGGCCGGTGCAGTGGACACGGTTGGCGGCAATGTACTGGCGACCATTTTGCGCAGTGCCAAACCGTATAGTTGCGTGACGGCTTGCGGGTTGGTGGGAGGGAATGATTTGAATCTGACCGTTTACCCGTTTATTTTGCGAGGGATCACGCTTCAAGGTGTCGATACGGCCAATATTTCGGTTCAGCGTCGCAGGCAAATCTGGCAGCGGATCGCGACCGAGTGGAGTTTTGGTGAATTGGATAGTCTGGTTACCGAGGTCGATTTTGATGGCCTGGACGATGCGATCGAGTCGATTTTGCAGGGGCAGATCTGCGGTCGAGTGGTGCTCAAGGTCTAATCCAGCGTTTTCGTTGTCAGGACTTGAACCAACGTAGTCACACGAATTTGGATGGTGTGCGACCGGCAAGTTTGGTTTGAGGGACTACTCAGATTCGGCCGGCAAATTTATGCTGAGGAATTCCGAATTACCTGTTTATTCCAGGTCATCCGAACCCACGAGCCAACATAGTGTCGGACCATCAAATCAGTTTGCGAGGCGTGCGAGTCCATAATTTACAGGATGTGGATTTGGATATTCCACACGGACAGTTGCTCGCCATTTGTGGTTTAAGTGGCAGTGGGAAATCCAGCTTGGCCTTTGATACGCTTTATGCAGAGGGCCAACGTCGATATATCGAGAGCTTGTCGCCCTACACCCGCCAGTTTCTCGAGCAACTGGGGAAGCCCGAGGCGGAACGGATTGAGGGCATTCCGCCGGCAATCGCCGTCCGCGCTGCACGGGGCACCGCCGGACCACGGGCCACCGTGGGTAGCGCTACGGAGGTGGTTGACTACCTGCGTTTGCTATATGCCAAGCTGGCGCAAATTAACTGTGTCCATTGCCATACGTTGGTCACCCGCGATGATCCTCAAACGGTAGGCCATTTTTTTGAGGCGTTACCGGAGGGTTGCCGTTTTCAAATCGGGTTTTCTGTAGCGATCCAGGGGAATGAACTGACCGAAACGAAATTTCTTTTTGAGGGGTTGCGGCGGAATGGCTTCAGCCGAATCGTGATCGGTCAAACGACCTATGATCTGGCAGGTTTTCCGGATCAGTCCGATGCGAACTTGCAGCAGCGGGTGGCCGGGAATACGGAGGCGTTTGTCATTGTTGACCGATTGACCGTTGGATCAGCCGAAACAGACCGGGTGCGCGAATCACTGGAAACGGCATTTCAATTTGGCGGTGGTTGTGTGGTCCTGGTCCAGCAGGACCAAGACGATGTGGCATCAGACGGGTTGACGATTGACGACCGCCATTGGGAACTCAAACGATTCAGTAAAAACTTGCTGTGTGATCAGTGTGGCACGGTCTATCCGGATCCCGAACCGAATCTGTTTAGTTACAACAATGCACTGGGTGCCTGTCCCGAGTGCGAAGGGTTTGGCAGTGTGCAGCGGTTTGATATCGACTTGATTGTTCCGGATGCCTCCAAGAGTCTTCGTGAAGGGGCGATTGCCCCATGGAATTCTCCCTCGTACCGCCACGAATTGGATGAACTGTTGGACTTGGCAGATGATTATGGTGTGCCGGTGGATGTTCCCTTTGACCAATTGTCAAAATCGGAAGTCGAGCTGCTTTGGACGGGGGTTCCGGAACGAGAATTTGGTGGTTTAAACGGTTTTTTTGCCTGGCTTGAAAAACGGAAATACAAGATGCATTTGCGGGTTTTCCTGAGTCGCTGGAGAACCTATGACCCCTGCCCTGTCTGTCATGGTGATCGGCTCAAGCCGGAAGTTTTGGCTTACCGAATCGAGAACCAAAGCCTGGCTGAAATGAGTCGTCAAAAGGTGTCTGATTTAAGGCAGGGATTCGAGGAACTTCAATTGGGTTCGGCCAATTCGGAGATCGCCGGCCGTGTGCTGCAACAGATACGTGTTCGACTCAAGTACTTGTGTGAAGTGGGTCTTGGTTACCTGGCCTTGGATCGACCTTTGAGAACCTTGAGTGGTGGTGAAACCCAGCGGGTGGCACTGACCTCAAGCTTGGGTTCGCAGTTGGTGAACATGCTGTACGTATTGGATGAACCATCAGCCGGTCTTCATCCTGGAGATATGCAGCCTCTGATCGAAGCGGTGCAGCAACTCAGTCAGCGCGATAATACGGTGGTTGTCGTTGACCATGAACCGCATATGATCACGGCCGCACAGCGGGTCATCGAAATAGGACCCGAGGCGGGTTCTGCCGGCGGCCAGATTGTTTTCGATGGAACGATCAAGCAGATGCTGAGATCGAAACAGAGTATGACGGGGCAATACATGGCCGGCAAACGGGGCCTGTTGGGCGAGGAGGTTCAGCGTCGTCCGGCCCGTGGATTCCTGCGTTTGACCGGAGCCCGTGGAAATAACCTCGATCACCTGACGGTCGAATTTCCGCTCGGTTGTCTCTGTCTGGTGACGGGTGTCAGTGGGGCAGGAAAAAGCACACTGGTTCAAAAAACGTTGTACGGAGCTGTTTGTAAACGTAAAGGCAAGACGGTTCAGCGTCCATTGGCATTTGATGACGTTTTCGGCGATAGCCAGTTCGATGAGATTGTGCTGATCGACCAGTCGCCGGTCGGGCGATCACCTCGCAGCAACCCGGTCACCTACGTCAAGGCGTTCGATGAAATCCGCAAGGCATTTGCGGAAACGGTCGACGCCAAAACCAGGAACTTCAAAGCAGGACATTTTAGCTTTAACGTGGACGGAGGCCGCTGCAACAAGTGTCACGGAGATGGCTCTTTGTCGATTGACATGCAATTCATGGCCGATATTTACATCAAATGCGATCAATGTCGGGGAACCCGTTACCGTGACGAGGTATTAAAGGTCCGGTATCGAGGCAAGAATATACATGACGTGCTTAGTATGACCGTCCGTCAGGCCTTTTCGTTTTTCCGTGGACAACCCAAAGTTCAGGGTAAACTGAAGGCATTGATTGATGTGGGTTTGGACTATATCCGCTTGGGCCAGCCGGCCACCACGCTTTCCAGTGGCGAAGCGCAACGTTTGAAACTGGCGCTGTATTTGAATTCATCCAGGAAACGGCGTACGTTGTTCCTGTTGAACGAACCGACGTCGGGACTCCATATGCGGGACGTGGTGCGGCTGGTTGATTGTTTCGATGCCCTGATCAGCGTCGGGCATTCCTTCATCGTCATCGAACATAATTTGCAGTTGATCAAACACGCAGACTGGATCATTGACCTGGGGCCGGGAGCCGCCGACCTGGGAGGACAGATTGTTGTCCAGGGGACGCCCGAGCAGGTGGTTGAATGTGAACATTCAGTGACGGGTCGCTATTTGAAAACAGAACTTGAACCGCAGGTAAAACCGTGAACCAATCATCGAAAGATGGGCCGCCAGGATGGGGAGATGAAAAACTGGCCCGATACGAAAAACAGGTTCGCTTTACCCCTCTGGGGCGCGATGGACAGGTTCGGCTGCTGCAATCGTCGGCCGTGATCGTGGGCTGTGGTGCGTTGGGCACTGTCCAGGCCAATACACTGGCGCGTGCCGGGGTGGGCCGCTTGAGAATCATCGACCGCGATTTCATCGAATTGGACAACCTGCAGCGGCAGGTGCTTTATAGCGAACAGGATTTGGGCCAGCCCAAAGCGGTGACTGCCTGTCAGAAAATCCAGGAAATCAACAGCCAGGTCGATTGTGATCCGGTGGTCACCGATGTCGATTTTACCAATATTGAATCACTGATTGACTCGTACGACGTCGTGCTGGATGGCACGGACAACTTCGAGACTCGCTTTCTGATCAATGACGCCTGTGTGAAAATGGAGATCCCCTGGGTCTACGGCGGTTGCCTTGGATGCGAAGGTCAAACCATGACAATCCGCCCGGGCATTACGGCTTGTCTGAATTGCCTGATGCTCGATGGTCCCCCGCCGCCCGGCACGACGGCCACCTGTGATTCGGCTGGCATCCTGGCGTCGATCATTAACCTGATCGCCTCGATCCAGTCCCTCGAAGCGATCAAACTGTTATCCGGAAATGCCGAGGCGATCAGCCGGCACCTGCAGGTGTTTGACCTGTGGGGTCATCGCCATCAGCAGATCGACATGACGGATCTGCGAGATCGTGTCGACTGTCCCACTTGCAAACAGAAACAATTTCAATGGCTCTCCGGAGACCTGGCCGGGCATACGGCCATCCTCTGTGGGCGGAACGCGGTTCAATTGAGTTTTCCGGAACGGCCAATGCTGGACCTCGCGCGGCTGGCCGAACGGCTGGCGCCCCTGGGAGAGGTCGAACTCAACCCGTTTTTGCTGAGGTTCCAGGTGGGCGAAATGACGATCACCCTGTTTCCCGACAGCCGGGCGATCATTAACGGCACCGAGGATCTGGCAATCGCCAAACGTCTCTATTCACAATATATCGGGGCCTGAATCGGCGGCGGGGCGTGAGAAAAATTCGATCAGGTGACCATCCGGGTCCTCGACATAGAACTGGGCCGCCCCGTCCGGCCGTTGTTTGGGTGCCACCGAGATGTTGACGCCCAGCTTGGCCAGGTGTTGATAGGCCTGGTTTGCGTCCGTTACCTCAAAGGCAAAATGGTGACCACGGGAAACCCGTTTGACCTGGCGATCTCCCCAGCCAGCCAGGCCGGAATTCTGATCGGCCAGCGTGATATGGATCATCGCTTGCAGGAACCCGCGGGCCTCGCCGCTTGCTTGAGGCGCCGTCAGCCAGATTCCGGGAAAATCAAAATCGGGTCGGTCGACTTCCTGCATGCCGAGGCAATCGCAATAGAACCGGCGGGTCTGGTCCAGGTCGGATACGATCAGAGTGATGTGATCGATCGATTGAAATTTGATAGGTGAGGGCATGTCGGTTGCGCCGTGGATGCGAATAAAAGGCCGGCTGCCCCGGCAGCAGGGAATCCAATATTCCCGGTTGATTCTAACCCGCCCGGGTCTGCTTGTCAGAGGGAAGACTGCTTTTTATCCAGCAGATGGACATTCGAACCTGGACGTCAATGAGCAAAAAAAAAGAGCGACCGATGAGGTCGCTCCCATGATTCGTTTTTTCAGTGCGGAGTCTTACCGATAGAATTCCAGGCCGAAGTTGATCCCCTGCAGCAACACCGCGCTACGATTCGTTTTCGGATCGGTGCCCGTAAATGGAGTCAAGGTGGCCGGGTAATTGTCCTCGGCCGTGATCACGCCCCACAACCATAGTGCGTTGTAGCCAAACCGGAAGCGACTCTGGGGTGCCACCTGGTAATGCGTCTGAAACCCGAGTTCCAAGGTGCCGGCAACTTTTGTTTTGTCAGCACGTTGATTCAGGAAAAAAGTCTCTGCCGGCGGAGCAGCAGAATAATCGATATTTTTCAGACTGGTGTTTAACTCTGAAAAGTTAACATGAACGCCGACTTTTGTTAGCAGCGAGAATGATACACGGTAACCGACGTCGTAAAAGTACTCGGTGCCGATCTGGGGTCCAAACAGGTTGTTAGACGAATCGAGCGTAAACACACCAACACTTGTGTTTCCGGGAAAACCCCTTCGACTGGCCAGAAGGTAGTCGTCGTCGAAGTAAATGTAACGAATTCCGTAAAATGATTTGAAGACATCCCAGGCCCATTTGGTCCGGTTGTACTCAAATGATTGGAACTCGGTGCTCATTTGTTGGGCTTGCCAATCGGCAGCGTAAAAATTAAAAGTTTCTGGAGTAAATTCCGTGAAACCGCCGCCAGGAGTAAACGTGGCGCGGAGACGGTTTAAGGAGTCAGTTCTTTCTTGGGAGCCGTTCAATGTTCTGACTCCCCAGTAAGAGATCTCGGTACCCTCGGCGGCGTCCCTTCGATGTCCGAGAGTCACTCGCATCCCATAATTGGAGTCTGTGCCGACACTGAAAAAGTTCGAACCGGCCACACCACCGTTGTCCCGGGTCATAGAGAGTGTGTCAAAAATGTAATATCGACGAGCGCAGAGCATGGAACCACAATAGTCCATCTGTTTGGCGATCGCCGCTTCGTCGCCGCCAAAGCAGCCGATGCAGTCAGGGTTACCACAACCCTTGAGCGCGTTATTGAAGGTCGCATTCTCGTCAAGGAAATAGTCACCAGTTCCCGGGCTTGCCTGTTGGGGAGCAATCGATGGATCCGTTTCGACCACCGACTCCCTGTTCGGGTTTTGCTCGTCCTGCAAGCCCTTGTTCAGGATCCAGGAATCATTGGAAGATGAAATCAGGTTGGCTGGGCCCTGGAAGCCGGAACGCCCGCTGGACGAACCTGGCATTGGGTTGCCATTTCCGACATTTTGCGACAATACTTGGTCCAGCTCTTTTCCGCGAGGGAATTCCGGGTTTTGGGGCGGTGTTGGTTCGTCCGTTTTGGCTGGGTAAAAGGGGATGCCGGCTGCCGAGACACCACCCGCGCTCGCCACGGGTTCGGATGGGGCAGTGGTTTTGGATACAGGCGTTTCAACTTTGGCCGTTTCGACTTTGGCCGTTGGTATGTCAACTGTTGGGACGTGTTGAGGTTTTTCTGGGGAATGGTTGGCTGGCGAATTGGCCGGTTTCATTTCCAAACGGGTGGGGCCGCGATCAGCCACGTTGAATTGCACGCCAGCCGGTTGAACCACTTGGGGCTGAACGACGGCCGGTCGAACGGTCTCAGCCTGGGTGGCTTCATTCTGTGCCACGACCGGTTGAATCATTTCCACCTGCACCACCTCGTTTTGCACGACGGCCGGTTGGACGGCATCTGCCTGGACCACCTCTTTTGGTGCCACGGCCGGTTGAACGGGTTCTGCCTGGACCACTTTGTTTGGGACCACGACTGGCTGGACGGGTTCTGCCTGGACCGCGTTGTTTTGCACGACGGCCGGTTGAACGGGCTCTGCCTGGACCACTTTGTTTGGGACCACGACCGGCTGGACAGGTTCCGCCTGCACCACCTGGTTTGGCACGACGGGTGTTTGTTTGGTTGGTTGGTCTGTTTTACTTTGCAGAACAATCGGTTGCAGTGTCATGCTTTGGGCCGGTTCCGCATGAAGTTTTTGAGCCGGTTCGACTTCGTTCTTGATAATTTGCAACTGGCCGGTGCCCGAGGTTTTCGGTCGAACGGTCTTACTTTGCAAGACAATCGGTTGTCGGTCTGATGTTTTGTCCTGTTGGACAGTTGGCGAGGTGCGGTTTGGATACAATACATGCAATGGGATTTCCAAATCCGCTGCTGTTTTTCGTACGTTGGCCGATGAGGATGGCTTGTCATTCACCGGAATCATCGGAAGCAGTGTCAGTCGCCCTACCGATTTTGATGGTGGTTGTTGATCGGCCGACACGCCTTTAGGCCTCGGCGAAATCGGCAGGATTTTGACATTCGTGACTTGAGCCTGGCGATCACTTGGCAATTGCGAGATGGTTGCCCGGCTTGTGGTCGGGTTGGTTGGTGGGTTCTGTGGGCCGTCAGCGGGAGGATTTGACGTTGCTTGCTTAGGTTGGGTAACGATCAGTTTTGCCGTCGTCTTTTGGCCGTTGATTGGTAACAGCATATTGGATGCGCGCACCGGTTCTGCTTGCACCGGTGTGACGACAGGCGGTTCCGTTTTTTGTGTATTGCTATCGGGAAGCGGTACGTCTTGTACCGCCATGCAGGGCATTGCCAGGCAGGCTACGAACAAACTTGTCGAGCAATGCACTAATATTCGTTGGATATTTCGCTTCATGTGTCAACCGACGGCAAAATAGATTTCTTTAACAATGGTGCTGATACAACAGACCCGTTGCGTGCCATTTTTTGTATTCGGCTTTCAAGGTTGGGGACTTTTGCCGATTTTGCGGGATTTACCATATGAAGGGGTCTTTCTGATTAGATGAGTTAAGCAAGTAAAGTTGAGGATGCGAGTGAAATCCGTCTTTACGAGGTAGAGTCCATATCAACAGGCTATTTGTTGCTTCTATTTACCGACCGTCTGCTTATGGAGATAAACGGCCGGTTTGAGTAAGCTAGAATCAAGACACCACGCTAGCTGATGTAGTGGGCCAAGCGGGTAGATTCCCAACTGACGGGACTTTTTCTTATTGAACCAATAACGAACAATGTTTTCTTGGCTCGTTGGTCTTTTTTTTGCAAATTGAGTGACTGGAAAAATGCACAGTATTATCATGTTTCTTCGAAACCTGATTCACTTGCCCTACCGCCTGTTTGCAACGGTCGCGGATTTCTTTTCCGGTATGTGGAGCGAGAGCCAACGAAGTCGATCATTGCTCCTTGGGCTTCCGGCGATTCTGGCACTGCTGCTTTGCTTGGCAACATTGGCTTGGGCAAATCTCAGTAGCCAGCCCGGTCTTGAGGTCAAGTACGACGGCCTGGCCCAGGCAGCTAAGCATAGGTCAAGGGCATTGAGCAAGGAGCTGGATAGGGAACGCCAGATTCTGGGCTCAGCTCCGAACGATGGATCAGCGGAATTGGTGGCATCCGACCAATCGGACATTCGGCAAAAAAAACTAGCGGATGACTGGGACGAGGAGCGGGTCTACCTTCAAAAGCTCATTTCTCTCAATTCGTTGGCTCCTGACTATAAGTATCGTTTGGCCGAGGTTTATCTTAAGCAAGGTGATTTACAACGTGGGATGTCCATGATGCGTTCATTGGCTCCAGCCAATGAAGCAAAATTTGGCAAGGCTCATTTTTGGATGGCGAACTTTATAGCCAAACAGCCGGCATCCAATCTGGAAAACAAACGAAAACTGTTGGCGGCTGCGCTCAAGCAAATTGACAACTGCCTGGTCAGGGATAACGGAAATATTCGAGCGCAAGAAATGAAGGCCGCATTGTTAGTGGCTCTCAAACGACCTCGAGAAGCGAGTGAAATTTATGAAGAGCTGTTTGATGATAACCCGGTTTATTATGCCCAGTTGTTAAAAATCAATCGACAATTACAACAGCCAATCAGAAATGAATTGGTCATTGACAAAGCCTTGATCAAGTACTTCCAACGTATCCGTGAAGACAGGGACGATACGGAAAAATGGGTTGACGCATGGCGACACTACAATGACCTTTTGATAAAAAAATCTGAATTCAACACCGCCAAGGAAGAATTGCAGCGCGAACTGGCACGGTACTCCACCGATGCAGGGCGACAGCTGTTTCTCAAACGGCAACTTTCGATTATTTACTCGTATTGGGCTTCCAAGACCAGTCTGCAGGGAAATTCGGACGAGGTTGATCGCGACGTACTGGACAAGTTGAAAAAGTCGATTGAATATGCCGCGAGGAACGAAGATGCACTTAGGCAATTGACGCACTTGGCCAATGAATCGTCCGTGTCTGAAGAGGCAAAAGAAATCTACGATGCCCGGCAAGATACACAGGCACCCGCATCGGTTTATGCTGAAATGGGTACCTACGCTTTGACCAGGGCAGATTACGATGCGGCCATTCAGTATTTTGAGTATGCCAGAAAGAAGGATCCACGCGATGCAAGGGTCTTGAATAATCTGGCATATGCGTATCTGGTCTGTGAAAATCGCAACCCGGAAAGGGCCTTGAATCTTGCCAATGATGCATTGAAGTTTCGCCCGGTCAATGTCCCGGATGCCGACGTTTACCGATCGCATTTCCTGCATACGCGGGGGTTGGCATTGATGCAGTTGAACCAACTAGACGAGGCGGCTGCTAATTTTGAAGTCGCGCTGCAGGATCGTTCAGACAGCGAAAACATTTTGAAGGATCTGATTAAATGCTATGAGGGCCGCATGGAAGATCAGGCTGAGATCTACCGACGGAAATTGGATGAGGTCAGAAATCGTAAAGGGACTGAAACGGAAGAAGATGAACCGTCCGCTGCCAATCAGGGCCAGGACCAATAATTATGGCATTCAGGGATGACGACAAATGGGGAGGTTCCTTCTGGCGGCGGTTGGTCAAAGCTCCCGTGGGTTGGCTTAGACGGTTTTCCCGTGAGGACAAAATAGGTCACGACAAGCCATTTTTGATGTTGGCCTGGGAGTTTGTCACCCTGCCCTTCAGGGCTCTGTTGGCCTTTGCTGTTTTCATGGTGGTTTCCTGGTCGACCACACGAGTGGGCAGGCAATTTATATTCGGTTTTCCTGCGTTGATTGTGGCCGCTGGATTTCTTGGTGCGATCTGGGTGGATCAATACTTGGGTGAAGAGCGGGCCGTTTCGTACGCTCGCGCGCGGGGTGCTTCGCATTTGCAGAAAGATCCCGATCAACCCTGGCTGGCAGAAGTGTTTGCCGATAAAGCAGTCGACTTGAATCCGGAGGATTACGATCAAGCCCGCTTTGAACTGGCGAATGCCTTTTACGCATCCGGAAAAATCGGGTTGGCCGTTGACCTGGTTGAAAAACTGTCTCCGTTGGAACCGCGAGAGTCGACCGATATATTTGTTGATGGTCACATCTGGCTCGCTGATTTTTATCAATCGAAGGCCAATGCCGAGATGCCAGTTGAAATGCGGCGAGCCAAGGCAACCGAGCATTACCAACAGGTGGGTGACACGGTGTTAGCCCGAGTCGGGCTTGCGTCGATTTTGGCCAGTCAGGGCGATCTGGAATCGGCAACGGAAAATTTAAAACGAGTACTGCAAACTCCGTTTGACTATGAAAACCCTCGCTCTGTTTACGCTCAAATTTCATCCTATCCGACACTGATCGATTTATATAATCGCCAAGACCAAAAAGAAAAAGCATCGCAAGTTTGTCGCAATGGGGTAGGAACCATGTCCCGGATGGTCATCGATTACCCCGATTATTTGCCGTTGTGGATATCGATCAGCCACTGCTGTGTGTTGACGGAGGATTTTGATCGAGCGATTCAAGTTCTTATTGATGGTGAACGGAGAGCCAACGAGAATCAAACCAAGCAGAGGATCCGCCAACTTGCGGCGGAAGTCCTGGTGGTCAAAGCCAATAGCGTCCAATCGCTTGAAAACCAGAGGAATTTGAGATTCCATTTGATCGCCTTGGCCCGCGCCATACGAACCGATATCCGCAACGTGGAAGCGTATCGAGCGCTGGCGAAATTCATTGATAAGAAAGAGTTGACCAAGGAGCAGTCGGTTTGGATTAACGAGCTGGTCCTGGAACGAGGGATCAAGGGAATCATGCATGTGTTGGTAGGCATGCAGCAAATCGTAGATGGCCAGATTGAACCGGGCAGGAACCACTGGGAGATTGCCAGGCAGCAATACTCGTTTACACCCAACGTTATCTATAACTTGATAGAGGTTTCTGTTAAAGATGATGCAGATTTGGACCATCGTAAAATCGAGTTAATCGAAGTTGCCATGCAGCTTTTTCCCAACCAGTCTGCCTTGAAAGTGACGCGCGGTTCTTTCTTGTTGAAGGACAAAAAATATCAAGAGGCGTTAGAGGATTTTGAGGTTGCCCTTGCCGATGAGGCGTTTAGTAAAGTGCTTGCCAATCAGAAGCGGGCCGTTGAAGGACTTATCGAGTGCTGCACGGCTATTGGCGATGAAAAAAAACTGGTCGAATATCGGGCCCGTCTGGTCGTGATTGAGGACTTGCTGGCTAACCGAAAGAAGGAAATCGAGGAAGAACTAGAAAAAGAACCGGAAGAAGATGCGGATTGATGTATGGGCAGGTTCTGGTTTGCGACCATTAAATTAAGATCTGGTTAACACGCTTGTTGTAGATTTAGTTACCTGGTGGGATAGACTCGCGGCGTTTGATTGCCGCTCTTAATCGACTTGGCAACCACCTATGGGTTTGCTGGCCGGTTTCGAGAAACTCCCAGATAGGCGTACCAAACAGGTGGCAGGACGTGGGTCGTTGGAGCCAGCGTGGTTTCGGCGGTTAATATTTGTGGTTATTAATCGGATCCGATCCACGGTTACAGGGGGTTTGGTCGATGGATTAAGAACCGAACCGTTTTTTTGTTTCCAAGGTCGGGGATTTTTCAAAATCAGGCGTGAAATGGACTCCTGACGAAACTTTGAATTAAATAGAAATGCGGGAAATCCGGGTGTTCAGCAGGCATCCAAGGGGTTTCTCGCATGGGAGATTGGTGCGATCCCATGGATAAAAGCAATAAATTCGGCGCTGAAAGTTTGCTTCTTGATTGAGTAAATCTTGGCGAAACTTGGACATTAGTCATAATGAAGCTATCCCAAATTATTATGGTTCACATGACGGAGCAATTGGCCGTTGAATAGGAATACAAAACTGAGTTTGGCAATGGCGTTTGTAGCTTTAATGCTGCTTCGTGTTGCCGTCGGGTTTCACTTCTTTACAGAAGGTACGGTGAAGCTGCGGTCCGGTAATTTTACGGCAGAGTATTTTCTCCGTTCGGCCAAGGGTCCCATGGCCCCCATGTTCCAGTCCATGTTGAGTGATGAAGACGGCCGGGTCCGATTGTGCCTGATTGAGCAACCGGAGCAGCAGGGGTTCTTGCGTTTTGATGTGAATCCCGAATTGACCTTTGCATTGTGGGACGATTTTGTTGATCAAGCCGTCAGCTATTACCAGTTCGCCAGCCGAGACATCGAATCGCAACTGGTCGAGCAGCGGGCGGAACTCGCCAAGCAGATACAGGAAGCGCGATCGAAGAAAGACAAGGCGGTCGATACCGAGTCGCTTGAAGCGGAACGAGTCCAGTTGGAACGAGATATTAAACGGCTGCGAGTCCAAATCGAGGACGCTGAACAGGTTTTGGAAGCCCACCAACTGGAACTTGCCGATTGGTTGAACCAAAACAGCGTGGCCATCAAAGCTCATTTCGGTACTGAGGACCGACTGGACGGTTTTGACAAGGATGGCGATTCCCGGCGGCTTGTCGCCCGAGATGTCGATTCATTGCGGGAGCAAGTTGAAAAAATCCGTAGCGATCGTCAAAAAGAGCTGGGGCAGTGGAAAGGTGCGGTCGAATCGATCTGGGATTCGTTTGAAGGACAGATTAATGGACTGGCCGTTGGTTCCCAGGCAGACATGGAGCCCATCTCGCTGCATCGCCCATTTGACCAGAAAACCAGCAAGATCAAGGTCGTCGATCGGTTGATTCCCTGGTTTGACACAATTGTCGGGGCTTTGCTGATTTTGGGTTTATTTACCCGATTTGCGTCCGTGGCTGCCGCTGGCTTTTTGATTTCCGTGATTGCCACCCAGCCACCTTGGATACCTGACACCGTGCCGACGATCTACCAGACGATTGAACTGTTTGCCGTAATCGTGATTTTTGCCACTAGTGCAGGAAGAATGGGTGGACTTGATTTCTTTTTTTCCAATAATTCCCTCATCAATTCAAATGAATCCCACCAGGATCAGGCATGAATAATTTATCTCCAGAAGAACGCGAAATTGGTCGCGGAAATTACTATTCAGCTGTTACAGCTCACGACAACATTCATCGGCGCGATTTTATGGTCCGCTCGATTGCAGCAGGTGGCATGGCTGCAGCTGGTATAGGTGGTATGTATTTCGGGTACCACCAACCACGCAATCCGGTTCGCATTTGTATTATCGGGACGGGCGACGAAGGCAACGTGTTGATTGGCGGACTCAATCCGGATTATGTACAAGTTAAATCGATTTGTGATATTCGTCCCTCCAGTATCCACCGCGCATTTCATGGCGATTGGGCAACGCCCAACACGATCAAGGTTCGGCCCGGCCTGATGAACGTCTATGGATGGAACTCGGAAGCGGAAGCCAGGCAGAACGTGGAAGTTCACCGAGATTGGAAAGAAGCGATACAGGATCCGGATATTGACGGAGTGATTATTGCACTTCCACTTCACCTGCATGCGCCGGTAGCAGTGGCTGCGATGCAACAGGGCAAACACGTGTTGTGTGAAAAACTGATGGCTCACAATGTGACGCAATGTAAGTTGATGACGAGAGTTGCCAACGACACCGATTCGTTCTTGTCCGTCGGGCACCAGCGTCACTATAGCATCCTCTACGATAATGCCGTCAACCTGATTCGTTGGGGGCTGCTGGGTGAAATCCACCATATTCGCGCCCAATGGCATCGTAATAACAGTCCCGGCAAAGACTCCTGGGCGCCGCCGATTCCTGGAGGCGAAATGGCCGTCGACGGTCGGATGTTGAACCCGATCGTGAAACAGTTAAATGCGTTCCAATCGGTTTACCAGGATCCGACAACGTCGTCCCGGGATCGGGCACAATTGGCACGTCAAATAGCCCAGTGGCAGGCTTGGGATCAGGATCAGACGGTCGAAGCATCCAAATATGATTACATTGATGACAAGAGTGTTTATGGTCCGGGACGTGTTCGGTCGGCGCTGGAAGAACTGGTTCGCTGGCGCCTGTGGGACCGTACGGGTGGTGGTTTAATGGCCGAACTGGGCAGTCACCAATTGGATGCGGCCAGTATTTTTATCGCGGCCCTGAGTCAGGAAACTGGCAAAGCCGTCCATCCACTCACGGTCAACGCGGTAGGCGGTCGCCATTTATTCCCGGTCGATCGTGATGCCGACGATCATGTCTATTGCATGTTTGAATTTCCAGGACAAGGCTATGATTACAGCTTTGACGTGGGATACAAAGATACCGCCAACAATGTACCGAACCCGAAAAAAGGTGTTCCCAGCTACAATGATGATCCTCAAAAGAAAGTCGTTGTTTCCTACTCTTCGATTAACGGGAATGGTTTTGGTGGATACGGCGAAGTGGTGATGGGCACCAAGGCCACCCTCGTTTTAGATCGTGAAAAAGAGGCCCTCTTGTACCCGATTCAGGGAACGTCGACCAAGGCTGGTGTTAGAAAGAAGGGTGCCAGTGCCATCTTGGACACGTCGGCCAGTGGCGATGCGGCTCCGGCCCAGGCAGCAGCTGGCAATGCTCCACCTAGTCGCGGTTATCGCGAGGAAATTGAACACTGGGCCTGGTGTATCAGCCAGGGGGACATTGGCAACCAACCCCGCTGTAACGGACCGGTTGCCTTGGCCGATGCCGTTATTGCACTCACGGCCAAGCAGGCAATCAAGAATTCAAGGAACCCGGATATTGGACATGGGTTCATTCGGTTCCAGCCGGAATGGTTTGAGGTCGACTCGGACGAAGTGCCCGAGGCGCAATCGTCAGGCGCGGCGCGACAGATTCTGGAATCGGAAAAGAAAAACCTGAATATCGTTTGACTTGGATTTGGCAGGTCATTTCCCGCCAGCGACCGGTACTGGGGCTGACCAAGGTGAACTCAATCCCTGCTGGCTTGAACGCGTCCCGCTACGGCTGTGTCGATTTACTCCACACACCTTTCAGCCACGGGAGAGTATCCCGTAATGGTTTGGTGTATAGTTCTGTTCGGTGATGGGGCATCAACCCTTGGTGGATTGACCGTCTGCTGTTGGAGAGTTTGAAACGGCTCCATTCTGCGATCCGGAATCATCAGTACCCGTTCCCTCTTCAGCCACTGGCTCGGCTGGCGGTTCAGCAGCAGTCGTTTCATTGGAATCGGTGGTCCCTGCTTCTGCTGCAGTTGCCTGTAACTTCTTTTCCGCATGAACCGATGGGCCAATGAGTTCGGTAATATCCTTTCGATCAAGTTCTTCTTTGACAAGCAGTTCATCCGTAATGCTTTTCAAGTCGTCTTGGTATTGCTTGAGTAAATCAAATGCTTCCTCGGAAGCGCTTTGCAGAATGATTGTCACTTCGGCGTCGATCAGTTCCATGGTGTGTTCGCTGAATTGGCGACTTTGATGTATTTCACGTCCCAGGAATGGGTCCTCGTCGGTCATTTTGTAGCTAACGGGTCCCAGTTTTTGGCTCATTCCCCAGTGGGTGACCATGCGTCGCGCCATCGACGTTGCTCTTTCCAGATCGTTTTCAGCTCCTACGGTAAACTCGTCGTAAATCAGTTTTTCTGCCGCTCGACCTGCCAACATCACGACCAAGTTGTGACGGATCTCTTCTTCCGACAGGTTCATTCGATCTTCGTCTGGAACCATCTGGGTGACGCCCAATGAACGGCCCCGGGGGATAATGGTTACTTTATGGACCGGGTTAGCCCCTATTAATTTCCACGCCGCCAGCGTGTGTCCCGCCTCGTGGTAAGCGGTCCGTTCTTTTTCTAGTTGGGTCAGTATTTCTTCCCGCTTGGCACCCATTAGTACTTTGTCGTGGGCATAGTAAAAGTCGGACATTTCGACTTTGTTTTTCTCTTGACGGGCGGCCCACAGTGCGGCTTCATTGACCAAATTTTGGATATCGGCACCGGTCATTCCGGCCGTGGCTTGGGCCAGTAACGCAAGGTCAACGCTTTCGGCCAGTGGGACATCGCGAACGTGAACTTTGAATATTGCTTCTCGGCCAGCCATGGTCGGTCGGCTGACGGTGACATGCCGGTCGAATCTGCCAGGCCGCAGTAAAGCGGGGTCGAGAATATCCGGACGGTTGGTTGCGGCAATCACGATCACGGATTCGGTTGCCTGGAACCCATCCATCTCGCCCAGTATCTGGTTGAGTGTTTGTTCCCGCTCGTCATGGCCGCCCCCCAAACCGGCACCCCGCTGGCGACCGACGGCATCGATTTCGTCAATAAAGATAATGGCTGGCGATTGAGCCTTGGCAGTCGCAAACAGATCACGCACTCGGCTGGCACCGACGCCGACAAACATCTGGATGAATTCGCTTCCGTTGACACTGAAGTAAGGAGCTTCCGCCTCACCTGCCACGGCGCGTGCCAGGAGCGTCTTGCCGGTGCCCGGTGGGCCGATCAACAACACTCCCTTGGGTACGCGTCCACCCAGTTTTTGAAAACGAGTTGGATCTTTCAGGAACTCGACGATTTCCTGCAGGTCTGCTTTCACGCCTTCCAGTCCAGCAACATTCTTAAAGGTGATAGGCTCAGCCGAGGCTTCATACCTTTTTGCTGGACTGCGGGAGAAATTGGAAAGGAAGCCGCCTCCACCCATCATCGAATTTTGAGCGCGACGTAATGTCATGAACATCAAAAGCACGAGACCGACCGAAAACAGGATCAACATGAGCGTGTAATAACTCAGCATGCTGTTGCCTTGCTGAATATTGATCATGACGCCGGCTTCTCTCAATTGATTCAGCAGCCTGTCACGTGTTTGTGGATTGACGGGGATTTTTACAAAGAACTTTTTCTTTAGCTTGGCACCTTTTTCGGGCTCAACCATTTTGCCGTCGCTATCGACAATCGGCTCGGCCGGAAGCGTCGTGGTATCCTCAAAATTCTTGAAGGTGCCGCTGATCCGGTCATCACCAACTACTACCGAATGAATCATGCAACCGACTGGTTTCCCGTCCTTCTTGATAACGTCACCATCAAAGTTGAGTCCTTTGACGAGATTTGTGTAGTAGCCGTAGCTAATCTGCGATTCATCCAGGGACAGGGTACTGATCACCCAAAAGGCAAGAAGGCTGCCCACCAGGATCAGAATGATCCAGAAATTGAGACTGCGCGATGGCGGACGGGTGTTGTTTTCAGGCTGATTGGAGTCCTGACGATTGTTTTCCATTTTGGTTTGGTCCCTGACCCTGACGCTGCGGCAGCAATATGGTTAGATCGACTTGACGTCAAACGTTAGTCTCTTCCGGGTTAACCGCCAAACGGTTCCCGGCAAAACTTGATTTAATGCTTTCCTGCGCTGACTTTCAACGTTGACCGGGAAAACTGGAAAAATCAAGATTGTAGCTCACCCTCAATCATATGGCGACGTGGCCCTCTGCGAAGGGGGAAAATCTTGCTAAATATATCCTAGTACAATCAGCGGCATATCGTGTTAACGAAACGGCACATTAATCGGTTCGATTCGGCTTTGTTCTACTTTCTGACCGCATGTGACATTCAAGTTGGAAAAGTGAGTAAAATGCCGGTTCCCAACGCATCAATGCGGTTGTCATAAGACGGATATCAACGGCTGCAAGCCGACCGGTACTTCCAGTAAAAAAGCAGCTGTTGAGTCGTTAATCCCGGCGGAATCATCTCGAGGAGCCGGGAGATACTTGCGCCATCGTTGGCCGCAACAAATGTCTCCAGGCTCTCAATTTCGATTTGATTCAGTAGCCAGTCGGGTTCGATTTTCAGATCAGTTTCGGCAGCCCTGATCAGATGATCATAGACGGTCGTCAATTCCAGTTGTCGTACCTGTTGCAGATCGTTGATCGAATAGCCATCCGACAGCAGCTTCCACGTCCAGTAAAAGGAGGGTTGGACATCACCCCCGACAGGCACCTCGTTTGAGTTGTCCAGCACCCCGGGTTCCGAACCGGGAATGGATGAAGCCGGTTTGCTATTGTCTTCCGATCCCGGTTCCTCAATCGGTGGCAGGCGTCCCTCGTCGAGGCATGAGTGGGCAAACTCTGGCACCTCCGATTCGTCGAGCGACGTATCGGAAGGTCCCGTTGGTTGTTCAACTTGAGTTGTTCCGCTGGATTCTGGAATTGGATTTCGAACCGGCTTTTTGTTTGTTAGTCGGATGGATATGGATTCAACAATGGATTCGGGAATCCGTTGCGACAAGTCAAAGTCTATGTCGCCTCTCATCAGTTGAAGCCCGCTATCGGTGATTTCCAAAACGGGCCGAAAGCGTGTCTGTTCTGACTGTTTCAGGTAGCCGTGATCAATCAGCCAATCGATCAGCGTCACAACGTCCACCTGCCGCAGGCCGGAAAGGAGTCCGAATGTCGACAGTTTGTGAAGTCCGTTTTTCTGGATCTTCCTGGACGACGATCCTGTCAACATTTGCGCCACCAACGTCTTGCCAAACCTGGCCTGTGTTCTGGCCGTGCCACTGAGAGTCACTTGGGCCGCGTAAAGACAGGCATCCGGGTTTGCCAACGGGGAATGCTTGCGAGGTTGCTGGTTTTCCGACCGCTTTAGACAGTTGTCACATTTGTTGCATTGGTAACAGTTGGTATCTCCGAAGTACTCAAGTATTTCAAGTTGTCGACACCGACGCGTGGATGCGAACCGGATCATCGTTGCCAACTTGTCAAACTCTGCTTGTTGGCGCCGCTCCAATTCGGCAAAGTCTATTTTCAATTCTGCGAATTTCTTGTCATGAGCCAGCATGTGAATTGCGCGGCCTCTGAATGGCGGAACATAATCGACACCCTCCAGTTTTGACAAATGGCGGATGGCTCTGGCAACGGATTCCCATTTCATATCCAGCTCAAGGGCGAAGCGTTTCGGTTCAAACAGGACTCGTTCTCCCCGCATGGATCCCACGATCTGTTCAAGCCCCCGCATGACTTTCCGTTGTTGTTTGGCCTCGCGTGGCAACAATTCAACTAACGTCGACAGGTTGGAATCGATTTTAATTGCCGCCATATTGTCTTTGGAATCGAGCCGTTCAATCGCACCGGCTTTTTCCAGCAGGTTTTCACAGGTCGAGATCCCTTCGCTACCAATTGTCAGCCCGATTTCGTCCTTGAGTTCGGTCAGTGTCATTTCGATCGGTTTGGATTTGACATTCTTGAGAAACTCAAAGACCTGTTTGACAACTTCTCTCGACGGATAGGAGTTTTGGATAAAGAACTCCTGGATAAATCGATCCTGGTGGGTGTGCATCAACAGGCAGTTGGAAGGTTTGCCATCTCGCCCTGCCCTGCCTGCCTCCTGGTAGTAGGCTTCGATACTGCCAGGCAGGTTGTAATGAACCACGAAACGCAAATCCGCTTTGTCGATTCCCATGCCGAATGCATTGGTGGCTACAATCACTGGGATGTCACCAGACATAAAAGCTTCTTGAACCTTGCGTCGTCGTTCGGGCGTCAAACCGGCATGATAAAATTCTGGTTGCCGGTCAATTTGTTCGGACAATAATTCAACAATATGCTCGCAGTTTTTCCGGGTGGATGCGTAGACAATTCCGCAACCAGGGTTCTCGGACAGGAAATTTACCAATCGGCCGTCTCGGGCACTGTTACTCGAAGGAGATTCAACATTGAGGGCCAAGTTGTCTCTGGCAAAACCCGAAACGAAGGTGGCAGGTGTTTGCAGGTCCAGGCTGTTGCAAATGTCATCTTGCACAATTTCGGTAGCGGTTGCCGTCAACGCGATGGTTTGGGGATTGCCGATACGTTGCCGGAAAGAACCGAGCCGGGCATAATCGGGGCGGAAATCGTGGCCCCACTGACTGATGCAATGTGCTTCATCGATTGCCAGCAGGTTAACGTCGATCTCGCGCAAGGCGCGCATGAACGAGACACTTCTCAGGCGTTCGGGTGCAACATAAACCAATTTAAACTCACCACGAATCATTCCGTTGATCCGATTTTTTTGTTCTGCATAGTCCAGGGAGCTGTTGATGAACGTGGCAGGAATCTCCAGTTGTTGTAACGTGTCCACTTGGTCTTTCATCAGCGCGATGAGTGGGCTGATGACAATCGTAATCCCGTCGCGTGCCAGAGTGGGCAATTGAAAACAGAGACTTTTCCCGCCTCCAGTGGGCATGATGCACAAAGTGTCCTGTCCATCGAGGACGGCCTGGATAACATCCAATTGTCCGGGGCGAAACGCCGTCAACCCGAATCGGTTGAGCAATTGAGTTGTCGCTGTATCGCCGTCATTCACTGTGCCGGGTGTCACGCAAAAAAGTTAGGGAGTCTTTTTTTAACATAGGCCGTTGGCTGGCAACCTTTCTCAGCCTGGGCCGAGACAATTATAAATCCGGCAATTTCTTTCGGATAGCGGAGCAGTCCAATTGGGCGATAGCCGCTTTTTGCGAATTCAACGGAAATAGATAATCTGGTTTGTCGTGATGAAATTCGATTTTGGCCATTCAATTCTGTTGTCCAATGGTAAATCATGTATCTGACTGAGATGTTGACTGCCGTTGTTGCGAGGCAAAAGGATGGAATGAATCACTCGATCTTCTTACTAACTGGCTGTGTCGTGTTTGCCACTTTGGCCAATAGCGGGGGTGGGGCCGCCGGCCAGCAAGTCACTGGTATACAAGTGCCCGCCGGATTTCAGGTTACCAAGTTTGCCGGGGATGATCTGGCGACCAATATTTTTTCGATGGCCTTGGACCCCGCTGGTCGAGTCGTGGTTTCCGGACCGGGCTATGTCAGGAGATTGATCGACCGGGACGGGGACGGAAGGGCGGACGCGGCCGAGGAAATCCTGAAGCTCAAGCAGGGTGCCCAGGGCATGCATTTTGAGAAAAAGGGGGACGCCACCATTCTCTATTTCGTCGGCGACGGGGGCCTCTGGTCAGTCGCCGATCAAGGGTCGAAGTTGCGTCGCCGAATCCTGGCACTCAAGACCGGGGGCGAGCACGACGCGCACTCGATTCAACGTGGCCCGGATGGTCAGCTGTACCTTCTGTGCGGTAACGGTGTGCCGATCAAAAGCGAGTATTACAACGATCCCGATTCGCCCGTCAAGCAGCCGGAGGCCGGCTTCCTGATGAAGGTGGCCGATGATGGTCAGCAGAATTCGATCATCGCCCATGGATTTCGCAACGCTTATGATTTTGCTTTTAACCAGCAAGGGCAGATTTTCACGTTTGATTCCGATGGAGAACGGGATGTTTCCCTGCCCTGGTACCGGCCGACGCGCGTGTTCCAGTTGACGCCGGGGGACCATGCCGGTTTCCTTGCGACGAGTTGGAAACGACCGAGCCATTATTTTGATATGCCCAGGGAGATTGGCGCGCTGGGGCGGGGCAGTCCTACCGGGGTCGTCTGTTATACCGCTGACCAGTTTCCCCCGGCATTCCATAATTCGATCCTGGTAGCCGACTGGACCTTCGGTCGAATCGCCTGTTTTCAATACGACCCGGAAACCGAGTCGTATGATCGTGGCAGGGAGTTTGCCGCGACGGATGGGCAATTCGGATTTGCCGTGACCGACCTGGTGGTTGGAAGCCAGGGAGAATTGTGGGTCAGTGTCGGTGGACGCGGTACCGAGGGAGGGGTCTACTGCATTCGCTACGTCGACTCCCGGGGGCCGGTGGAAGGGTCGTCCGGAGCGGAGGTTGAACCGGGTGCCACAGCGCCGACTCCCGAAGCACCGTCGAGTCTGGCGGATCGATTGAGAGCACCGGAACTGGCTGAATTCGGTCAGCTGTGGAAAAGGGTCAAAGCGCTTTCCGCTCAGCAACGCTCGGACCTGGATCAGAAGGAGATGCACCCGGCCTCGCGCTGCCTGGTCCGGCTTGCCGAGGGAGTAGAATCAAACCAGGCGCGGGTCGACCGGGCCAGGTTCTGTCTGGAGATGTTGAAACAGGCGCCGCCATCCTGGCGAGGGCCACTTATCCGCTGTGTCCAACTTGCCCTGGGGGGAGCCGGACGGGGCGGAGGGCCGGCGGTTTTCTTCGGTTACCAGGCGGTTCAACCGGTGCAGCTCGATGCCAACCAGTCTGCCTGGTTCGGGCGGCAGATCGTTGACCTGATGCCTGCTTGCGATGAGAACGAGCGGCAAGAGCTCGGCCGCCTGGCGGCGATGCTCCAGTTGGATTCACCCAAGTTGGTCGACTTGTTAGCTGCACAGTCAGGACCCGAATCGCGGGCGGTTGATGATATCCACTGGCTGATCTGTATCGCGAAACTCGGCTCTGCCGGTTCGAGTGCGACACAGCAACGGGTGGCCAACACGCTCGTGCAGCTACCTTACAAAATGGAAAAGGAGTCGTTGCAAACCGATCGCAACTGGGCGCCGCGGATGAATTCCCTGGTCAAGGTCCTGTTCGAAACAACGGGGGTGATCCGGGGGGTGGTGCAGCACGCGGAGCTGGGTCGGCCCGAACACGTTTACCTGTATCAAGCGTTACCGGATTCGCTCAAACGGCAGGCGGCGTCCCGTTTCCTGGAAGCGGTCCAGCAGCTGCCTGAACAGGTCAGTTCCGAACAATTGCTGATTGCTGCCTCGGTGGATCCTGCTCATTCAAACGGGTTGTTGCGGCCGTTTGCCGGCCGCCCCGACCTGGCCGACAGGATCGTTCAACAATTGAGTCATCGGCCGGAATTGGCGGACCGGGAATTATTTGCCGAGGGACTCTCGTCGGCGGATCTTGAGACGATCAAATTGAGCGCCAGAGCGATGCAGAAACTCGACCTGGAGGTCACCCCCGACGAGCAGATGGCCGCTTTCGCCACGGCGTTCCGGCTGGGTTGGGAATCGAAAGAAAATCGCGTCCGGGATGCATTGATTCATCTGTTGCGGCAACCGAGGATCAGTCGTTTCACCCCGGCGGGAGAGCCGATCGAACCGAAAGACGACGGTTATGAATATGCGTCGGATAAAAGCCAGGATGCCTCCCTTGCCTGGTATCGCCAGGAGCTTGCCACCCGCTACCCAGTCGAATTTGACCGTTGGATAAAGACGTACGAGATTCCCGACCTGGCGGCCCGGCTGAAACGGATTGACTGGGAAGCGGGAGATGTCGAGCGCGGGAAGATCGTGTTTCAAGAGATGCAATGTGCCAAATGCCATGACCGGGGCAACCGCCTGGGACCCCGGCTGGAAGGGATTACCAAGCGTTTTAACCGACGTGACCTGTTCCGTTCGATCGTTTCGCCCGATGAACAGGTTCCCCATCGGTACCGGGCGCTGATCGTGGAAACGACCGATGGCCAGGTTTTCCGAGGGATGGTCATTTATGAATCGGTTGACGGGATCACGTTGTTGACCGGCAATGGCGAGACGATTCGGATTAATCGCCAGGAGATGGAGCAGCGGAGGATGTCCGCCAAATCCTTGATGCCATCCGGGTTGCTGGATCGGGCCGACGATTCCCAATGGGCGGATCTGTTCGCGTATCTTTCAAAGCTTTGATATTGGCCCGGCGATTTTTGGATGCGAGCTGACTACCTGTTGTGGAACAAGAAGGTTGAGCGGTTGGATGTCTGCAGCCGGTTGCGGTATCCCGTTTTTCGCGTTCGGTCCGGATTGGAACATCGGCGAAAACGCCAGATAGACGCCAAGCAAAATTAAGGCCGTCCCGGTCGAACCGAGTACCCAGCCGGCTCGAGTGCGCCCCAGATTTCTTTCCAGCATCTGAGGCGTGCGTAGCCGAAACAGCCAGGCTGGATTGAATAGCAAGCCGTAGTTGATGGTTGCGCCTAGCGCCGTGGAAATACATGCGACTAGTAAATCTCGTGAATCCATGGGAATCATTAAAAGAGAGAGGGGTTTTGGGTCTCGCAGACAATCCCTGCGAGCTGGGCCGAGTCCGATGTAATTATTGTGAGCGACCGGTAAAGAGTCCACCACAGAGTGTCGTTATCTTTGAAACCGGTGTGTTTCCTCATCAGTGAGACGAGGTGAACCGGAGTATGTTTTGGATTTTTGAAGTTCTAATAAAAAACGCCACACTCTTTTGGAGCGCGGCGTTTCTGTGTCAGTGCAGAGCTGGATTAGTCATCCGACTCTTGGACCGTGCGGTTTAATACATGTCGTAATCGCCGCCATGACCCTTCTTGTCTTTGCCATTTTTCGGCATTTCCGCCACGAGTGCATCGCTGGTAAGCAACAGGATCGAAACACTGGCTGCATTGGCCAATGCGGTTTTCGTTACTTTGGCAGGGTCGATGACTCCGCTCGCGACGAGGTCTTCATATTGGTCGGTTAATGCGTTATAGCCAAAGTTGCCTTTGCCTTCGAGTACTTTCTCGCAAACGATGCCACCGTCTTGTCCGGCGTTACTGGCGATCAAACTCAGGGGTGCACGGCAAGACCGTAATACGATGTTGTATCCGGTTTGTTGATCGTCCGAGAGTTCCTGGGGCATCTTGAGATTGCCCGATGCGCGAAGCAGGGCAACGCCACCACCTGGCAAAATGCCATCTTCAACGGCAGCGCGGGTTGCGTGAAGTGCGTCTTCGACGCGGGCTTTCTTTTCTTTCATTTCGCTTTCAGTCGCGGCACCGACGTTGACTTTGGCAACACCGCCGGCCAATTTGGCAAGTCGCTCTTCCAGCTTTTCTCGATCGTAATCACTGGAACAATTTTCGATTTCACGACGGATCTGGTCGATACGGGCTTTGATGTCAGCACTCTTACCACCACCTTCAATGACGGTCGTATTGTCTTTGTCGATGATGATTTTCTTGGCACGCCCCAAATCCGTGATGGGCAACGATTCCAGTTTCATTCCCAGTGCTTCGAAAACGGCCGTTCCACCGGTTAGAATTGCGAGGTCTTCGAGCATCGCTTTTCGGCGATCCCCATAGCCTGGTGCTTTGACCGCACAACAATTGAACGTACCTCGCAACCGGTTAATCACCAGCGTCGCCAAAGCTTCGCCTTCGATGTCCTCGGCAACAATCAGCAACGGCTTACTTTGTTGAACAACTTTCTCCAGTAGCGGAACGATATCCTTAATGTTGGTCAACTTCTTTTCAAAGATCAGAATGTAAGCGTCTTCCAGAACACATTCCATCGAATTCGGTTCGTTGACGAAGTACGGCGACAGGTAACCGCGATCAAACTGCATACCTTCTACCCATTCCACTTCCGTCTGTAAGCTTTTTCCTTCATCGACGGTAATGACGCCGTCCTTGCCAACCTTCTCCATCGCATCAGAGAGTAATGTACCAATTTCGGGGTCATTGTTAGCAGCGATCGACGCGACATTTGCCATTTCGGCTTTGTCTTTAATCTTGATTGACATCTTGGAGAGTTTTTCAGTCAAGTCACCCACCGCCGACTCGATTCCTTCTTTCATCTGAATCGGGTTAACACCAGCTGTGACGGCTTTCAGGCCTTCGTTAAAAATAGCTTCTGCCATAACCGTGGCCGTTGTCGTGCCGTCGCCGGCGACGTCGCTGGTTTTACTAGCTACTTCGCGAACCATTTGAGCACCCATGTTTTCATAAGTGTCTTCCAGTTCGATTTCCTTGGCAACACTCACACCGTCTTTTGTGACTGTCGGTGAGCCAAAGCTCTTCTGTAAAATAACATTACGGCCTTTGGGGCCTAGTGTTACTTTTACAGCGCGGGCCAATTTGGAAACTCCGCGGCGAATTGCCTCGCGGGCTTCCTGATCAAAAGCAATCATTTTTGCCATGTTTTGTATCTCCTGATAACAGGGTTTAGTTTGTATTGGGATTCGAGTTAATTGATCACGGCAAATACGTCTTCTTCACGCATAAGCAAAAGTTCATGATCATCAATTGATATTTCATCGGGTCCATAAGAGGTGAACAGGACATGGTCTCCGACTTTGACTTGCAGTTCACTACGAGAACCACTGGGGAGTAGTTTGCCATCACCAACGCTAACGACGACGCCGCGCGACGGTTTGTCTTTGGCAGATTCCGGTAACAAAATACCACCACTGGTAACATCACCTGTGACGTCTCGTTCGACAACAATTCTGTCGCCCAGCGGTTGAATACGAATTGACTTTTTTGCTTTCTTCTTCTTTTTGGCGGTAACAGCCATGGGTTGGGCTCCTTGGGCTCAATGGGTTGAGCAACTCCAGCATCTTATTTAATTCTCAGTGACTAGGTGGCCCAATGGCACACCGAGACCCTGACATTTTTGCGCAATGCAAATAGGTTGTGCCCTTGAAAGGCAACTCGCGCGCCAAAACAACAAAACCGGCTAAATCCAGTGGAAATAAGACTAAACCACCGAGATTCGCTCATTGTATGAGGAAATGCAGGTTGCCCTTGGATCACAAAGTCGGTCACGGCGTACATTTCACGGCCTTTCATGGTCGACAACGAAGCGGTGCCTAATCGGGCCCTGGGCCTAGTGACATAATGTCAGAGATAGTCAAAACGACGTGCAGATTGGTCGTAAAACCGACAGAAATACTCCAATCGGTCGTTTTTGCTTGTGAATCGTGGGTTACATTTTGTGCTATATCTGAATTGGCGGTTGCCAAATGTTGTTCCCATAACAAAATAGAGCTGTCACTGCACTTTTGCGTTTTTTCGCAGCTGACGTCTTTCCAATATCGGTTGCAAATATTGCTAGGATCCGTTTTATGGCGATCAAAGCTCAATGTGGAAGTTGCGGGACGAGTTTTAGCGCCAAAGACGAATTTGCCGGAAAACGGGTGAAATGCCCCAAATGCTCTCAGCCGATGACCATCGAACAACGGAGTCTGGTGGCTGGAACACGGCCAACCACGGTCAGTCTTGCCGGAGCCGCTGGACACAACCCGTTGTTGGATTTGCTCGACGAGGCGGGAGTTGAGTCAGTTCCCCAAGGGCCCATTTGCGAGAATTGTGGCGCTGATATGGAGCTAAACGCTGTTATCTGCGTCGGTTGCGGCTTCAACATGTCAACCGGTTTGCAGTTGGAAACCGAGAGTTTTGAGGATCCAGCCGAGGCTCAAAGCGATGAAGAAATTTCCGATGCCGACAGGATCATGGCGAAAGCCGAGCGGGAAATAGAGGAAATGCCCGTAACGGCGGTGGGACAGAACTTCGGTGACGGTGCCGACTCGTTCCTAATTGCCTTTGTCGGCATGATTGGGCTGCTAATTCTGGTGACCATCGGTGTAGGCATCATTTTCCTGATGGACTTTCTCGGTGACTCGATTGATCCGGCTTTGATCAGTTTTTATGCGTCGATCGGTATTTACGTATTATGTACAATCTGGATAACCATCATTGCTTTTATGGCAAAACCGGTACAGGGGATCATTTGTGTTTGTACAGGTGGTCTGTATTGCATCATTTTTGGTTTTCTAACGAGGGGTTTAATTCTCCCCGCCATCATTTTATGCACTTCGGTCGTTATTGGCCTTGTTTCGGGTGTATTTGCCTTTGCACCCAAAAATGAATTTGGGATGCAGATTCAGTCAATTCAGAGCTTCCTGGGCCAGTTCATTGCCTTGTCGGTATAATCAACCAATTTTGACAAGCTTGCCATCAAAACTGCCTATTTTAGCGTGACTTTGACATGGACTTCTTAAGGCGGGACCGGTAACCTCAAACTGTCGATGGATGCGTCAATGAACGTTTCCCGTTTCAAGACAGATAGTGTGACCGAAGGTTCGACTGTCGACATGCAAGTCATGGCTGCCCGGCCTCTTGTATTGTCGCGGCATGAGTTGGGCCAATTTCAGAAAACAGGCGTTTAGTTATTAGCGTTCGACCATTTTTTTCGAAACGGATTCCGATCTTTGGTACGTGCGCCATGCTCATTCTTTGCATGGTTTGTTTCTTGTTGCCATTTGCCTTGCGTGGAGCGCGCATGGCGGTAACCAGTATGCAAAACAACGTGGCGGATTGGTTGCCAGCAGATTATGAAGAGACCAGGGAACTGCGTGAATTTCGCAAGTACTTTTTTGGTGATCAATTTGTTGTGATCAGTGGGCCTTGGTGTCGCGAGGGGGACCAAGTGTACACCAACCTGGTCCGGAAATTGCGAGAAGAATCTCTTGAATATGAACCGACACTGCGAGATTCCAAGCAGATTGAAGAACTGAGGGCCCACCGAAAAGGTGATGACCTCGGTCTCATGTATACCGGAAATTATCACGAAACGTGGGGCCAGCAACGAGAAAAGTGGTTGTTGGGTCTCAAGGGTCAGTGGTATTGGATCAATCGTAAAGGCGAACTTTGGCGTTGGGACGGTCAAAACAACGTGATCCAAGGTGCCAAGCGCTCCATGGAACGTTCGGTCAGTGGACGCAACCAGGTAACCGGGATTTACATTGATACCTTTGGTGAACCGCCGGATGACGAGAAAGGGATTGAAAATCCGTTTTACAGTGATCCCCAAAAACTTTGTGCGCGTCCATTCAAATCGGTTACGACGGGGCCCGAGATCTTTGAAAAGATGGCCGGTCCCAATGGCACCATTCGAATCGGTATGTTTGGTGAAGGCGACGAGACGACCTTTCAGGCGAAAGTCGAAGCTCACAACCGTCTCACGGGAGCTCTGTTTGGTCCGACTCCGCAGGATACGTTTAAGTGGACGTTCGAGTCACTTTTGCAAAACGTCGATGATCCATCCAAGTTGTCGATACTGAGATCGACTAATCAATACCGGGATCTATTTGAAAAGTTTATCGAGGTCGAAGTAGCTCAACGTTACGACGGTGATTTTGACCGGTTATTGAATGCTCCTCCGTCCGACAAACTTGAGATTTGGTATCGTCTCTGGGAAGAAGCATTGGAGCTGGAAGCTCCTGCAAGACAAACATGTATCATAGTGACGCTCAATGACCCGGTTATTGAGGAGATGGATCGTGCGGTGGGTCGACCCATTTTGGGCAAGCCAAGGGGCCGTATTCTGGAACTGGCTACCGGTGAATGCGGTATCGATCCGGAAAATCTTCACTTGGGCGGGCCGCCTCGCGATAACGTAGCGATTGACGAAGAAGGGGCCAGTACGCTGCTTCGTTTAGTGAGTCTTTCGTTGATCATTGGAGTTGGCCTGGCTTACGCCTGTTTTCGTTCGATACCCGTCACAATGATGTTGTTTTTTGTGGGGGGGGTCGCGGCGATTTCCAGTTTGTCGTATGTCTGGTTTGCCGGGAGTACGTTGGACGCAATTCTGATGTCCATGCCGTCACTGGTCTATGTGCTGGGACTGTCGGGGGCAGTCCACATCGTTAATTACTATCGGGATGCCTGTCACGAAAGCGGCCCGAAATTAGCCGCGGAAATCGCCATTAAGCATGGTTGGTTCCCCTGTACCCTGGCTGCATTTACAACCGGTTTGGGGTTGGTGTCGCTGTGTACCAGTAACCTGACGCCGATTCAGAAATTCGGTTTTTTCTCGGCAATTGCCACGATGGCAACCGTGACATTGCTGTTTACCTTTCTGCCGGCTGCCCTGACGATTTGGCCACCCGGTTATAAAAAGGAAGACAAGTCCAAAGCGTTCAAGCGAACGGGGCTGGCTGCCCACGTCGGCCGATTTTGGCAACGAGTGGGTGAGTGGGTGGTGCGACACTACGGGTTAGTGGTCGTGACATCACTGTTGCTCATGGGTTTCTTTGCCTATGGGATTTCACGCGTGGAAACATCGGTGCACCTGCTGAAGCTGTTTGATGCCAAATCTAAAATTCTGGAAGACTATCGATGGATGGAATCCAATCTTGGAAAACTTGTTCCCATGGAATTGGTGGTTTGCATTGACGAAGATTCCCAAAAGGAAGCATGGTTGGGCAAAGAACGGGATAAGGCCAAAGCGAAACGCAAGGCTGAGCTGTTGGCTGCCGGCCAGCCCGTACCCGAGAATGATGAGGATTTTGAATTCGAGTATGACCACCTGGAGTACGACCTTAAGTATTCAGTGCTCGAGCGAATGGAATTGTCTTCGCGTGTTCGAACCCAGCTGGAACGTTTTTTCGGGCCGGATGGCCTCGACTATGTCGGTCCCGGTATGTCGACAGACGTTTTTGCCCCGATGCACCTTGTCGATACCCAAGTGGATCCCGGTTTTGATAACGCGATAGAAACACTTAATAATCCACGCTATCGGTTTAACGCCCAGTTACAGACCAAGTACCCGGAAATACTGGAGGAAGATTATCTGGCCGTGGCTGGTAAATCCAACCTGGATTACCTTGAGGCGATGGCTGATAAATCGGATCCAGAGATTTTTGGTCGTGAAATGTGGCGAATCAGTTTGCGATTGGCCGCGCTGAACGATGTCGATTACGGGAAATTCGTGGCGGATATCAAGTCGGTCGTGGAACCGATCATGACGGCTTACAAACAACGCACCCAGATCCTGAAGTCGATCCAGAAAAACAACGGTGACGACAGTTTGACCAAAGGGATGATACTGGTTTTCGGCCGGAATCCAGATAATCTGAGTGAAGAGATGGACAAGCAGATTGAACAGTCCCAGGATATATCCGAATTGGTCGACCAGACTTTTATTTTCTCGGATGCGTTGCAGGATCTGTTGGAGAATCGCGGCTACGTCAACAAGGATACAAAAGAGGGCAAGAAAAGCCTGAAATCGTACCGCTGGATTGATCCGGATGATTTTGGCGAAGGACTGAAGACCTTCCCGACGCAGGATGCCCTCAAGCAATTTATCGAAGGGGAAGACTGTGCCAGTGTCGTCATCATCGAAGACGACGAGTTGTTTGATATTGATTTCATCCGAAAACATGCTGGAGACAAATTCTTTGACAGTCGCCAACATCGATTTGAGATTGACCCGGTTACCAAAAAGGCACTCCCGAATCAATTGACCGCGATGCAGGCCAAGAGGAGCGAGGGGCTCGATACGGATGTAGCGACTATTTACACGGGTATCATCCCGATTGTATACAAGGCCCAAAACCAGCTGTTGAGAAGTCTCGTGAACAGCATCGCGCTGGCCTTTGTAATGATTGCCGGCGTCATGATGTTGTTACTTCGTAATTGGCGAGGGCCAGTTAGCCCGGGTAATCTGCTTAATATTCCGGGTGGTGCGTTATCGATGTTGCCCAATATTTTTCCAGTACTGATTGTATTTGGGGCGTTGGGGCATCTGGGTCGTAAAGTCGATATTGGTTCGATGATGACGGCCAGTGTCGCGATGGGTGTGGCTGTTGATGATACGATTCACTTTTTGAACTGGTACCGTAAGGGACTGTCTCAAGGTCTGCGTCGTGTCGAGGCGATACGTTTGTCTTACAAGCGTGTAGCCACGGCCATGACTCAAACGACGTTAATTGGTGGATTGGGGCTTTCGGCGTTTGCCTTGAGTACGTTTACCCCCACCCAGGCATTTGGCGTTTTGATGCTTTTCTTGCTGGTAGCTGCTTTGGTTGGCGATCTGATCTTCTTGCCAGCCCTGCTGGCCAGTCCGTTGGGTAAATTTTTCGGTGAAGAAATTCCTCTAGAAGAAGTAGAGGCCATGCGGCTGGCCGCGGAACAGGATGGGGATTCGTCCGATGATGTTTCGATGCGGGTTGTGTCACAGCATGACAACGATGGTTCAGCTGGCGAAGATGAAGATGAAGCGGTCCACAAAGTGAAATACGACGTTCATCCCGACAGTTTCCAGAACCTTCCGCCCAGCAAGGACAACCCGGGCGAATCTTCGGCCGGTTAGTCTTTAATCTCGTTTGGACCAACCGCCAGAAGTTGGCTCTCAACTGGGGAATTCAGCGCCCTGAAATTGTTCGGTGGGGTTGGGTGACGGACTCCTGGATGTACCGACAGCGTCGCGCGGCAGTCCGCACCGGTCCGGTTGCTAATTATCGTAATTCAAGGAAATTCTATTTCCGGTTTTGGCACTTTCATTGGCGCTCAAAACGACTTGCATCGCCCGGTAGGCGTCGGTCAGATCAGCCCGGTTTCGGACGAGGCTTGTGACAGACCGATGAAACTGAATCAGCATTTGTTCACCTACGGAACGTTCCGATTCAAGCGATTCGGTATGTTGCCCGCCGTCGTCAAACCAAACCAGCGTATTGGGCAAGTCAATAAAAGCCATGCCCCGTTCACAACATACTTGGATGGAAGCTGGCCGGCGGAATGTCAACGCATCTTTCCACTTGGCTGGAATATAGTGCCCCAGACTGAGTTGCGCCAGCGGCCGAATACCATCGTCTTCATAGGCCGGAAAATCCAGGCTTACCATTTGATAAAATGCCTGTCCGTCGTCTGTAGGTGATTCGTGACTGGCGCTTAAAACGGTTTCTGGCGGCATCCCAACCAGGTAGCGACACCAATCCACCAATTCCATGATGTGCCGCCAAACCAACGGGCAGTAGTCGCCTCGCCGTAAATGGTCAGACTGGCCCTCCACCGGCATCCGCTCGTGGCAAAACAGAATTCTGGGCCGACCCAGTCGAGTGGCAATCAGTTCCTTTAGTCGGAGTGTCGCCGGAGCGAATCGGCGCGGCAATTCCGCCATGAATGCAACGCCCGACGCGTCGACCCGTTGCCGAATCTCCCTGGCTTGATCAAAAGAGATGTCCAGTGCTGCGGAACTGTATACGGCTTTGCCTGCTTCGCAGGCGGCGATAATGGGTAAGGGCCCGATCCAGTCCGGGGCCAAGGCCAGTACCGCGTCAATGTCGTCACGTTCGATCATCGCCCGGAACCCGTCCATCGGAGTCGCCGAGAATTCGTTGGCGACCAACTTGGATTTTTCTGCCACCTCACAGCAGATCGCTTTCACTTCGAAGCGATCTGATAAAGCGAGCAGGGCCGGTCGGTGGCGCGATTGCCAAAAGTCACCGAGGCCAACAAGACCAACACGTAATTTCATGGACCGTCAATCAACCTGGTTAAATCGGATATGTCCGCCGGTTAACAACCAACACAGCAGCCGGCAAAACAGATTATACCCATCGATTAAAAACAAACGTGTAAAAATCCTGCCGGTTGTTTTTTGATGTTCCCCGTCACTGAGCAGGTGCCATTATCATCAGAATTGCCGATGGCAAGATTGAAAAATAAGCATTTTCCGACAAAGTCCCGTGATCATTAAATTTTAACAAGCCATTGCTTTTATTAGCTCGTCGGGTTGGTTTCCCGCCTGCCGGGCAGCGCGATGGCCGTCCTGGGTCGACCCATACAATTCGCAAAGTCGACTTGGATGTCCGTACATCCGGAATCGTTTAGCAGTTTGCACAATGTCTCGACAAATACTTGGCAGCATCGTTTGAAAACGGGCAATGCTGCCAGCACATCTGGTCGATACCGAAACAGGAGTCTTAGCTATTTTATTTCTTTTGCCAAGATTGCCATTTCTGGCCGGATGTATGACCAGCATACCTCGATGGCGGGTCAGGAATGCACCAATTTGGCGATTAGGACGCTATTGCAGGAGAATCAACGATGAATTTAGTTGCGGTAATGATGACGATTTCCGCGTTGGTTGTAACTGATGGTGACTCATCGGATTACAAAAGCGCATACGAAAAGGCTCAAGCGGGCAATAAGCCGCTGTTAGTTCTCGTTACCGCTGAGTGGTGTCCGCCGTGTCAAAAGATGAAAAAGAAAACGATCCCCAAGCTGATGGCCAAAGAAGCATTCAAAGGTTTTCACTTTGCGACGGTTGACCTCGATAAAGAGGCCGCATTGGCTCGCAAGTTGATTGGATCACGCGGTGTACCCCAGTTGATCATGTATGAGCGGAAAAATGACCAGTGGATTCGACGATATTTGCGTGGATCCCAGACCCCGGAAAAGGTCGAAGCGTTCATTGCCCGGGCGGCGTTGATTCGGACGGCAGATGCCAAGGATGTGATTGAAAAATAATCCCCATTGCTAATAGTAAAAATACCAACGCCGCGTGATAATTCACGCGGCGTTTTTTGTTTGTGGCGACTTGGAACATCCAGTGGGGACGGGGCCAGCGTTGAAGATTTCCGTTGTTATACCAGTGATTAACGAGGCACCGTTGATCGGAGATGCGATCCAGTCTGTCTGGGCGGCCGGTGTCGACCAAGTGATCGTGGTCGATGGCGGTTCGATTGACCAGACCCGCCAAATTGCCAGTCAGCAGTCGTGCGAATGGTTGGAATCAAAGCCAGGTCGGGCCCTTCAGCAAAACGTGGGAGCTGCCGCAGCGGATGGTGATCTGATTCTGTTTCTCCACGTCGATACGACACTTCCTGGCGATGCGGGCAGCCAGTTGAGAAACGCGGTCACCGGTGTGCGAGGATATGGAGGATTTCACCAGCAAATCATGAATCAACGTCGAATTTTTCGGTGGATCGAAAACGGGAATGCCCGTCGGGTTGGTCGATCAGGAATGGTCTATGGTGACCAAGGACTGTTTGTTACTCGCACCACTTGGCAGGAGCACGGTCCGTTCCCCGTAGAGCCGTTGATGGAGGACTATCTCCTTTCAAAGCGATTGAGAACGAGTTTGAAGCCGGTCTTGCTACCGGGTCCCTTGCTGGTCAATGCCCGCCGATGGGAGCAATACGGCGCCATTCGGCAAACGGTCCGCAACAAGCTGATTACTCTTGGCTACGGTTTGGGGGTTTCACCCAAACGTCTGGCTGCCTGCTACCGTCGACATGACCACTGAATGATTGCGACGGAATAGCGAGGGAGAGTTTGGGTTGCTTGTTAGACCGAATCGGTGGTCGGCAAGTTTGACAGTGAGAATCGGCAGCGGACTTGGAATTGTCACCCCTTGCGCAACCTGACCAATCGTTGTGAACGTCACGGGGCCCTCCGGAACGAACCGCTTGCCGCTAAACCTCCAATAAATGGTCGTGAACGGTCAATAAACATACGATGAATCAGCTAATGCCGTGTTGTAGAACTACAAACATAGTTTTAAGTGGGAGTTCGTCTTGATCAAGCAAATTGAATCAACGAGTGCCAGTCGGTTTTTGCTTTTTGGAATCGTGGTGCTACTCATCGGTTTAATCGCCGTTATTTGGCCACTCATGGTTGAAAAGGGACTTCTCTGGATCATTGGTATCCTGATGATCGTGGGTGGCTGTACCCAGGCAATCAAGGGGCTCCAGTCCGGCGAGAGAAATGATAAATCATTTAATTTGATCGCAGGATTGCTGTTTGCCGTAATTGGGATTGTGATCATCGTTTGCTGGTTTTCGCTACTCGCGTTCTTTACCTTGATCATTGGTATCCTGTTCCTCCTGCAGGGGGTCTGGACACTGATGGTGGCATTGTCTGCGCGACATTCCCAAGGCCATCTCGTGATGCTGTTGAGTGGCGTCCTGTCAATAATCATTGCCATACTGATCCTGGCCAGGTGGCCAAGTTCATCCGAGTATGTTGTTGGCATCCTGTTTGGAATCAACCTGATCTTTTGTGGGGCGGCAATGTTGGCCCTCGGCTCCACGTTAAAAAATGCGGTCCCCGCCGTTGTTGAAGGCCATGCCGAGCCGGCTGCTCCCACTGAGACGAGCCCTTCAGCTGAAGCGCCACCGGAGAACAAGGGCGGCTCCTGATAGGTGCCTTGATCAGCCCCGGTTGCGGGGTTGCCGCTGAAGACGAAAGGGGCCAAGCATCCTGCCAGGTGAGGCCATCGACGCGACGAATAATGGATGCGAAAGAAACGTTAGAAACGCCCCGGTAATTGCCGTGGCGTTTTTTTTGAGGGCGCATTGACCGCATCGCGTAACGTCTTGCATCGATGAAGGGCCTGTCGGTGTTCTTGAAGCGTTGACATTTTGGTGCAACGCGAGGGACCGCCTGGTCAACTCCAGATATCGCGATCCAGCATCCGGTAATTGATCGCCTCGGCCAGGTGCTCGATTTGAATCTCGTTCGATGCGTCGAGGTCGGCAATCGTGCGGGCCAGGCGGAGCACTTTGTCATGGGCTCGCGCACTCAACCCGAGCTCATCGAAACTCGTTTTCAACAAATCCATGCAGGGCCGGTCCAACGGGCAATGATTGCGAATCTGTTTGCTGGACATTTGAGCGTTGTACATGACGGAGGTGTCCGAGAAACGCTCGTATTGAACTTTCCGGGCTGCCGTCACCAGTTCCCGGATATCGGCACTCGAAGTACCTGCTACCTTGGAAGAAAGTTCCTTGAAATGGGTGCCCGGCACTTCCACGTGGATATCGATCCGGTCTACCAATGGCCCACACTTGATTGTTTACCCATATAGAATATATTCACGGTCTGACCTGGGAAATTCGTTTTGAGGTAATCAATGACAATCGCACATTCCTATTCGAGATTTTCACATCAAAACCAAGCCGACGGCGATTCGTTTCGTCGGCAAATTCAAGCGACAAAGGACTGCTGCAAACGAAACGGCTGGAAGTTAAGCAATCAGCGGTACCACGATGCCGGAAAATCCGGATTTAAAGGCGACCAGCAGAAACAGCTGGGGCGATTATTGGATTTCATCCGTGACGGAAAAATTGCTGCTGGTGATATCTTGATTGTCGAAAACATTGATCGCCTTAGCCGGAAGGGCATTCGGGCGACCCAAGGTCTGTTTAACGAAATTTTAGATGCCGGAATTGAGGTCGTTATCCTTTCGCCAACGGAAATGAAATTCACGGCAAGTGATAGTGATGACATTTCGCAAGCCATAATCCTGGCGACAATGGCCTACCAGGCAAATCAGTATTCGTTGAACCTATCCCAGCGGGTAAAAGCGGCGAACAGCAAAAAGCGCAAAGATTGGGTCGACGGCAAGACTGTTAAAGTTAGCCCAATTCTTCCCGCGTGGATCGAAGAAACTGGTCCTGGAAAATTGAAGGTTAGGAAGGAGGCTGCAAAGGTAATTCGCTACATTTTCAAAAGGACCGTAGATGGTGTTGGACGAAAAACGCTAGTTCGGGAATTAAACGAAAAGTTCAAACCTATTGCATCGCGCAGAAATACAACTGGCTGGAACGAACAGTATCTAAAGAATTTGATTACGACGCGACGGGTTTTGGGCGATGCTGTTAGCACCGTGACCGGCGAAGAATTCGAAGGAATATACCCGCCGGTCATCGACGAACGAACATGGAAAGCAGCGAACGCGGCTTCTAAACGCCGAACGTCGCAACGTGGTCCTTCCGCTAAGCGGGTGAATCTGTTCGCTGGTGTTCTTTTTCACGCAAAAGATCAATGCCCGATGCACTTTACGTCATACAGTCAAAAACGGGCGGATGGGACGCGAAAACAATATCATCGGTATCGTGCAAAAAAACACGTTAACGGACTGAAAAATGCAAGTTCCGCGACGGTTGACGTTACAACGTTTGAACATTTGGTATTTGAATTTTTGCCGGAAATGAAACTCGGAAAACGCAAGCGCGACCGTTTCAAGGAAAAAATGGATGAACTGGCGGCTGTTCAAAACCAAATTCGTGAAATGGAAAAC
>JABACA010000290.1 GCA_014237975.1 Mariniblastus sp.
TTGACCATTGGCGATGGATTGGTCAGTCAATTACCCGCTTTGCTGATTTCAATGGCGGCGGCCATGCTAGTCACTCGCGGCACCCGGAAAACGAATTTACCGAAGGAGTCATTGAAGCAGGTATTCTCTCAACCTGCCGTACTGGCCATTACGGCGGGTTTTCTGATTGTCATGATCTTCACTGAACTGCCTAAAGTGCCACTGCTGATTATCGCCGCGGGCTGTTTGATTGGTGCCAGGTTCCTTTTCCAACAACAAAAAATTGAGTCGAAAGCCGTTGAATCAAAAAAGCAGTCCGCTTCTGGCGAAATCACCATCTCGAAATTACTAGGTAATGACGTACTCGAAATGGAACTCGGCATTGAACTGATTCGTTTGGCCGATCCCAAGCAGGGTGGTGATTTGCTGCCACGCGTCACGATGGTGCGAAAACAGTTGGCGCAAGAATTGGGCGTGATCCTGCCAAAAATACGAATACGTGACAATCTTCACCTTCCACCACAGCAATATCGAATTCTGGTCCAGGGAAATCCCGTCGAAATCGGCACGATTTACCCTGAATTCCTGTTCGCGGTGGATCAGGGGAATGCATCCGCACCCATCATTGGCGCTATTGCGACCGAAACAACCGAAGGGGGACAAGGGTTTTGGATTGACCCAAAATCGGTGGAAGCGGCAACCCAATCGGGATATCGGGTACTCGGCCCAGCCCCTGCGCTCGTCGAAAGACTTTCCCACGCGGCCTTCAAACAAGCTCCCTGCCTGTTAACGCGGGATGCGGTCAACGAGCTGATCGACGAGACAAAGGCTAGTTCCCCCGCGGTCGTCGAGGAACTCGTTCCGGGTCTCTTAACGGTGCAGGATATACAAAAAGTGCTAAGGCAATTGGTTGCCGAACGTGTATCCATACGTCCCATGGGCTTGATCCTGGAAGCAATGGCCGATTGTGCAGGTCAAACCAAATTGACCCATGATTTGATTGAATCGGTACGAAAACGCATTGGTCCTCAAATTACGGCCAGTTTACTGGGCGGAAATGACATCGTTTCCGCGATCACCATTTCCGATGATTTACAACTTCGCATTCAGTCGAGCCAAGTGTTGCAGGATGGCGAAATCCGCCTGGAAATGCCTCAAGAAACACTCCAGGCATTAGCGGATGCTCTGAACCGGGGAGCCGAAAATTTGGCAGCGCAAAAATTAAAACCCGTCATCCTGGTCAACCAGGACATTCGCGCTGCCGTTCGCAAGATTGTAACGGCAGCCGATATTGAGACGTATGTACTGGGAACCGAAGAAATTCCTGCGGGCGTCGTCGAAATTATTGGTGAAATCTCCAACGACCAACTTGTTTCAACAGCCTCCGCCGCTTGACGGCATCGGCGGGCCAACACCTATTGCATCGCTAGCTTCAACTTCTCTTAAAACACCTTTATTTTTGCTACAAAAATAATAATTGGTAATTTTGATGAAAGACCGAAGAGACTTCTTCCGATAACGGAAAAATGTCATGGTGTGTCAGCTTTGTAGATCCATGCGCCGACTCGAAATTGTCAACAGTAATTGAATATTCGTTTCAAAAAAACAATGTTATATTTTTGAAACAATGTAAAAATTTCATTGACGCGACGGAGCGAATTCTGATATCTACGGCCCCTGACAAGCAGCTGAAATTCAGTACTTGGCAGAACACGATCAAACATTCAGTCGTTTCAATTATCGACTGATTTCAATACACGGTTTGGATAGCAATCACGGAGGATTGTATGGCAACTGTTGCAGCTAAGGGTCAGGATATCGATATCCAACAAGTCTGGCAGCAATATAAACCGGATTGTACCGACAAACGTCTACGTAACATTTTGATGGAACGTTACTTTCCGTTAGTCAAATACAATGGCGAACGCATCTGGCAACGACTGCCAGACGGTGTCGAGTTAGACGACTTGATTTCAGCTGGTGTCTTCGGGTTAATGGATGCCATTGATGCATTCGATATGTCTCGTGGAGTCAAATTTGAAACTTATTGCGTACCACGAATCCGGGGTGCAATGCTCGACGAACTGAGAACGATGGACTGGGTGCCTCGTTTAGTTCGTTCCAAAGCAAGTAAGTTGGCTGACGCGACTAAAAAGCTC
>JABACA010000291.1 GCA_014237975.1 Mariniblastus sp.
GCCTCGATCGGTGTCAATTCATTGATATCGACCACTTTCAGTCGCTCCACAATCGGATGGGTCGCAGTTTCGAACAAGGTCATTTGAATACCGCGATCCGGCAGGGATGGACGAGACGCCAGTCTTTCACGGTTCTGATCGGTACCCCCGGCAGTTTCAAGTTTCTTGAGAATCTGTTCCGCTCGCAAATTGACAAGACTTGGAACGCCTGCCAATTGGGCCACATGAATACCGTAACTCTTGTCGGCGCATCCCGGGATAATCTTATGCAGGAATACGATTTTTTCTTCCCATTCCTTAACGGCGACATTGTAATTCCGAACACCACTCAGTTGCGACTCCAAATCCGTAAGCTCATGGTAATGCGTCGCGAACAAAGTTCTGCAGCCAATATGGTCATGGATGTATTCAACAATCGACCAAGCCAACGAGACACCGTCATAGGTACTGGTACCGCGACCAATTTCATCCAGGATCACGAGGCTGGAAGCCGAAGCCGTATTCAGAATGCGCGCTGTTTCGGTCATCTCGACCATAAACGTACTTTGGCCTTTTGTCAGTTCATCATTGGCGCCGACACGGGCAAAAATCCGGTCGACGACACCAATCCTGGCCGACTTGGCCGGCACGAAACTACCGATTTGTGCCAACAGGGTGATCAACGCGACCTGGCGTATATAAGTGCTTTTGCCAGCCATATTTGGCCCGGTAATCAAATGGAGAAAACCACGTTCATCATCAATCAGGGTACTGTTGGGAACAAATGCTCCAAGTGGCTCGATCCTATCCAGCACAGGGTGACGACCTTCGTTAATCATCAACGACTGATCTTCGGTTATCACGGGACGACAATAGCCCTGTCCCGACGCCAATTCGGCGAGCCCTGCCACCACATCCAGAGCCGCGATGATGGCCGCGTTGGATTTTAAACGAGCCGTATTCCCACGGACCAACTGCCGCAACTGGTCAAACAACCTGGCTTCCAGTTCAAGAGCTTTTTCATCCGCCGAAAGAACTTTTTCTTCGTATTCCTTCAATTCGGGTGTGATGTACCGCTCAGCATTCTTGAGGGTTTGCTTCCTGATGAATGTCTCGGGAATCTTTTCCCGATGAGTATGGGTCACCTCCAAGTAGTAGCCAAAAACTTTGTTGTAGCCGACTTTTAAGCTGGGAATCCCGGTTTGTTCGCAAATCGTTTTTTGATATTCCGCGATCCACTGTTTGCCTCCGCGTGCCAGCTCCCGAAAAGCATCCAGTTCCGAATCAAAGCCAGGCTTGAGGACACCACCATCTTTGAGCTGGGCCGGACAGGGGTCCTCCAGCGCCCGCACCAACTCGGACAGCAGATCCGGGCAGGGGTCCAGCTCCACCTTTAACTGCTGCAGCCAGGGACTTTGGAAAGGGTCTAACTGGCTGGCCAGCGGCCCAATGACTGCCAGTGTTTTGGAGATGGCGCTCAAGTCCCGCGGAGCAGCGCGACCCGTTGCCACTCTCGACACCAACCGTTCTAAATCGAACACGCCTTTCAGCAAGCCACGTAAATCACGCCGTCGTTCGTTACTCGAAACCATCTCTTCGACCGAATCATGCCGTTTTTCGATTTCCGATTTACGGGTTAACGGGGATGTTAACCAGATCCCCAACAACCGCGAGCCCATCGGGGTCATGCAGCGGTCGATCACATCGAATAATGATCCTTCTTTGCTGCCCGTCCGGATCGTCCTGCTGATTTCAAGGCTTCGCCACGTCGCTTGGTCAATTTCCACACATTCCGTGTGCCGATAGGAAGCCAGGCAATCGATATGTTCCAACCGACTGTTTTGCGTTTCTTTCAAGTACTCCAGAATTCCACCAGCAGCTCGAATACCGGGCCGATCACGTGGCTCCAGCCCAAACCCTTCCAGGGAAGCAACGCCAAATTGTTTCAACAGTCCCTCGGTTGCGTGATCGATGGCAAATGACCAAGTCGGGCGGGAGGTCAACATCGCGGCAGAACTGCAAGACCTGACAAATTCCATTTCCTCTTCAGGGCAGACGATTTCGCTGACAGCCAACCGGGCCAGGATATCTGCGACTTCCTCCTGGCCAGCCACCGTTACCACGAATCGACCAGTCGACAATTCAATCCAG
>JABACA010000292.1 GCA_014237975.1 Mariniblastus sp.
CCGGTCGACATCCGCAAAGACGAAGCCGATCGCTTTGACAATATGATTGATGTGATGTCCAAGACATTTTTGGGAGTCACAGTTTCCTGCGCGCGTTGTCACGATCACAAATACGACCCGATTCCGACCCGAGATTATTACCGTATGATCACCACGTTCGCCACGACGATTCGCAGTGAGATTGATGTCGATTTGAATCCTGCGGTTACCAAGGCTGGCTTGGCCAAGTGGCAGGTGGTTCATGACAAGTTGGCGGCTGGCTTGGCCAAGTGGGAGAAGGAATCGTTGCCCGAACGCTTTATTGCCTGGGCAAAAAATCCACCTGACGAGAGTGGGGGAAAGTTTAAATGGCTGGTTCTCGATGATCTGCAAATCAAGTCGTTGAATGGGGCCGTGTTCAAGAGCCAGGGCGATGGTTCTTTTTTGTTGACCGGCAACAACCCTAAGGATGACCGCTGGGTGATCACCACTGAGTCAAAGGCAAAGGCGTTGACGGGGATTCGTATTGAGGCGCTGGCGCATGAGTCGATGAAACAAAACGGACCCGGTAGGGCCGACAACGGGAATTTTGCGTTAAGCGATATTCGGGTGTTCGTCGAACCGCTAGACGGTGGTAGCAAGCGGGTGGCAGTGAAGTTGGTCAATCCGCAAGCTACTTTCGAGCAGAACAAAGGGGGTCTCTCCGTTGCCAGTTCCATTGATGCTGACAAAAAGAAAACCGGCTGGGCGGTCGATCAGGGAGGGATCGGCAAAGACCAGGCCGCAGTGTTTGAATTCTCTGAACCGGTTGGTTTTGCTGATGGTTTCAAGTTGACGGTTGAGATGGATTTTTTTACCAACACCAGTCATACCATCGGTCGCCCACGACTGGCTATTACAAGTCATCCCAAGCCAGTACCACTCAAAGGCAGCGCGCAGGTCGCTTCGATCGCGAAATTGCGCGGTGCGTTCAAGGGCGCAGAAAACTTGGCTGAATTGGGTGAAAAGGAGCGGCAGGGGTTACTTAAAGTGTACCGAACGCTCGACAGCGAATGGCTGAAGCGCGACACCAAACTAAAGGCGCATTTGGCGGCCAAACCGAAGCCGCAGACGACCAAGGTGCAGATCAGCAGCGAGGGATACAAACCGATCAAGCACCACGCTGATGGCCGCGGGTTCCCGCATTATTACAAGGACGTGCACCTGCTGAAGCGTGGGGATACCAGACAAAAGCAGGAGAAGATGACGCAGGGTTTTTTGCGGGTACTTATGCGAGACACAAAAGATGAAAAGAAATGGCAGCAACCCAAGCCGGAGTGGGCGCGAACGAGTTTCCGGCGGAAAGCTATGGCGAATTGGCTTACGGATACTGATCACGGGGCAGGGCAGTTGCTCGCGAGGGTGATCGTCAATCGAATTTGGAAGCATCACCTCGGTCGCGGCATTGTGAACACACCGAACGACTTTGGTCTGCAGGGTGAGGTTCCGACCCATCCTGAATTGCTCGATTTTTTGGCCGGCGAGTTGATCAACAACGGTTGGCGCTTGAAACCGTTACATAAAAAAATCGTGATGAGTTATGTCTATGGTCAAAGCACGAATTTTTCCCAAGCCAAGTCACAAGTGGATGCCGAGAATGCATTGTATTGGCGGTGTACCCCGCGAAGGCTTGAGGCAGAGCCGATCCGTGACAGTTTGCTGAAGGTGAGTGGCCTGCTTGACACTACGATGTTCGGGAAGGGAACGCTCGATCCATTAATGAAGCGGCGCAGCATTTATTTCCAGATCAAACGCAGTAAACTGATTCCTACCATGCAGTTATTTGATTCTCCTGAACCACTGGTTGGTCAAGGGGCACGGCCCTCGACGATCATTTCCCCTCAAGCATTGATGTTCATGAATAACGGTCAAATTCGTGCTGCAGCTATGTCGTTGGCTGGGAAGTTGGAAGCTGAGGTCAACAGCCAGGCGGTGATGCTCGGTTATCAGACGGTTATTGGTCGCGCCCCTTCTTTGAGAGAGAAACAAGCAATCTTGGCGTTCATCACTAAA
>JABACA010000293.1 GCA_014237975.1 Mariniblastus sp.
GAGATGCTGGTCGTGGAGTGGCGCGACGGAACGAAACCCACGCACATCGAGCGGCCCGGCGTTAACTCGATTTACACCGTGATCAAACCCAACCTGGCCAGGAGCTTGGTCAAGCGGGAGGTCGCTAAAACAACGCCGATGTTCCATGAACTCCCCGATGCTATTTCGTTTCGACACTTTCCAAACCTGGCCAAGGACTTCGACGAGAACCCGCTGCTCTTCAAGCGTTTCAGCACGGCTGCTCCGGCAATGCTGTGCCGCGACTTTGACAAGGATGGCCGACTGGACTTCGGTTTCCAATTGGCTCGCAGCGCAGGGGTTCAGGTGTTTCTTAATCTGGACGGCGGCAATTTTCGCCCGGTCGCTTCACAGTACAACGATCCGTCCGGGTTGATGGGCAATGCTGGATGGCTGGATGGCTTTGCGGTCGTCGAGGGTAAACCGAATTTTGTCGGGGCACTCAACAAAGTAATTCCGGCGATCGAGTCGCTGACTCAACCGGCGGCACTGACGTTGCGTGGCGACATGGATGGCGATGGAACTGCAGATGCGATTTATATTACGCGGAACACCCTGAACAATCATCCAGCCGAGAGTCGGGCGATGGTGTTTTTGAATCAATCGGGATCGTTTCGACGTGCCGTCGATTGGGAGCAATCTCTCGGTGCACTTGGCCAGGTGACCAGTGCGGTGTTGGCTGATATGGATGAAGATGGCGATGCTGACCTGCTGGTGTCACGTGACTTGGGGGCTATAGGTCTGTATCACAATCGCGGTGACCGTTTCGTTGATGTCAGTGAGGCGTTTGGGATGCTCGAGTTTGTTGGCTTGTGGCAGGGTCTGGCTGTGGGGGATTTTGACAACGACGGTCGTGTCGATTTTGCCGCAGGTAATCTCGGGCGCAACAGCCCGATGGAACTCTACCCCGACGGTCTTGTCCACTTGGGAAGAGGAGGAAAATCGCGATTGTCACTGTATGCCATCAAGCGTGGGAGCGTGCATTTGCCGGTTGATGACATGGACCTGTATGCAAACGTTGTCGATCGTGCGAGATTACCGGCAATGTACCGCCAGTTTTCAGATATCGACTTGGCGAAGGTTTTGGATTCATTCGACGGACTGAGGCGCACTCGACTGAACTGTTTTGAGACATCGGTGTTCCTGAACCGTGGTGGAAAATTCGAGCGCCGTGCATTGCCGTATCCGGCGCAGTTCAGTCCGACGTCCGGCATCAACGTGGCTGACTTCGACAACGATGGCCGCGAGGATCTGTTGCTGAGCCAAAATCTATATTCTCTTCGACCGGACTGGGGACGGCTGGATTCGAGTGCCGGGATGATCCTGCTTGGCCAAGGCGATGGCCGTTTCGAGCCGGTGCGGGCCGGCGTTAGCGGTTTGGCTATTCTAGGTGACAGCCGAAACGCCTCGGTGGTCGATTTCAATCGCGACGGCCGAACCGATATTGTCGCGACGCAGACGTTTGGCGAAACTCAGGTCTATCTTGGGCAGGCCGGGAAGGCGGGGATTCGGGTTGGATTTTCAGCAAACAATTCCTTGGCCCGGCGCTTGGGCGCTCGGGTTCGCCTGATTTATCCGGATGGCTCCATGTCGCCCCGTCGTTGGTTTCATTCGGGCGATGGAGTGATGGCCCAGTGTGCCCCTGAGCAGGTTTTGGGCTTTAGCCAGCGACCTCAATCGATTCAAGTTGAGTGGTCGAATGGAACAAAAAAGGCTATTCCCGTCGAATCAGGCAAAAATGACTACGAGGTGCCGTAAATGCCTGTTTTCTATAGGGCGCTCACGATCCGGGACCGGCAGGAGGGGATCATCCCGGACAGTATGATTTACAGGCTGCCGAGCCGGGCAAATTGAAAAAGAGGGAAAAACATCACCTCCTGCAAAAGCTTTAGTCTCGTTCATCTGCTTGGAGGTTTCTTAAATCTCCATAAACCCGCAGCATGCTCGAAGTTATTATGCTTTTTTGCGATATAAACACTTGACCTTAATATTGTTATTCTGAA
>JABACA010000294.1 GCA_014237975.1 Mariniblastus sp.
TTTTGGTCAACCGTTCACTCCTCTCGGGATGTTACTTTTACCACGCTCGCCAAACGGTTCGGGTATCCTATCTATGCGCAACAGGGTTGGACTGGAATAATCGGAGCGTTGCTGCGTACATCGCCTTTGCCAAACTTCCCGATCCCGGGGTCTACACCGACCGAAGTAAACAACTCCCGACCATTCAAAAAATCAATGTTCGAGTTGCCAGACCATGAAAAAAACAGAAGTTGCAATCGTCGGCCTGGGGACCGTGGGTAGCGGAGTCGCCCGGCTACTACTGGACCATGGGGACCGAACCGCGCGACACGCCGGACGGACTCTGTGGTTATCTCATGTTGTTGTTCGCGACATTGCTAAATCGCGTGATGCGCAACTGCCTGAAGGCCTGCTTACCGATGACCTCAATCGGGTCATCAAGGATCCCAACGTAAAAGTGGTCGCGCAATTAATTGGCGGGATAGAACCAGCTCGCTCGATCATGTTACAGCTGCTCGAAGGGGGCAAAGACATCGTCACGGCTAACAAGGCACTGCTGGCAGAACATGGCCCGGAGCTGTTTGATCGGGCCCGTCAACTGGGCCGGAGCATTGCCTTTGAAGCCTCGGTGGCAGGCGGCATCCCCATTATCACTAACATCAGTCAGTGCCTCTCGGCCAATCAAGTGACTTCGTTGCGTGGCATTCTGAACGGTACCAGCAATTTTGTAGTTACACGAATGGATCAGGACAACCTGCCTTACGAAAAAGCGATCGCCCGAGCTCAGCAACTTGGATTTGCCGAAACGGATCCGATTCACGACGTCGACGGTTCTGATTCCACGCAGAAACTGGCGATCCTAGCGCACCTTGGGTTTGGCGCTCGAATACGCTGGAACGACATCCCCTGTCGCGGTATCGATACACTCGACAAGGCGGACATGAACTATGCTCGTCAATTAGGATATCGGATCAAGTTGATCGCGTTTGCCCTTTATACAGAAAACGGATTGCAACTGATCGTCACCCCGATGCTGGTCGAAATTGGAAAGCCGCTTGCCGAGGTCCGGGAGAATTTTAATGCGATCAGTGTCATGGGGGATGCCGTGGGACCTGTATTTTTTCATGGCCAGGGCGCTGGTCGAATGCCTACCGCATCGGCAATCGTCGCCGACATGATTGACACGGCCGTTGGCAGGACCGCATTGACCTTTGAAACACTGGAACTGTGGTCCGACGGTGTTCCCCGTGTCGAGATGGCCGATCCTGGCGATTTGTCCGGCCAGTTTTATTTACGATTTAACGTACGCGATGAACCCGGCGTGCTGGGACAGCTGGCCGGTATCCTTGGGGAAAATGAAATATCGATCGCATCGGTATTCCAACACACCTCCGATATGCAAAATGATGATATCGTGCCAGTTGTCATTATGACGCGTGCAACCCTTGAAAAAAATGCCAGCAACGCGGTGATTGAAATCGAAAAACTGTCCTGTGTGGTTGCCGGCACCGAGCGGCTGAGAATTCTTGAATAGGTGATTCAGTCTCTCGTTTACTTTGAACCCAACGAATGGAAACGTTGATGAAATTTGTGATTGTGATTCCGGATGGCTGTGCGGACCAACCGCAGTCCACATTGGGCAATCTCACCCCGTTACAGGCGGCTAAGTTGCCGTCCATGGATTCCGTCGCACGTCGCGGCAGGGTGGGACGTGCCAACCATACACCAGCGCACCTGACAGCCGGTTCGGCAGTCGCCAATATGAGCTTGCTGGGATACGATCCCAATGCCAACTTTACTGGCAGAGCCCCACTGGAAGCGGCTGCCCAGGGAATTGAAATGGGTCCCGATGACTGGGCCATTCGCTGCAACCTTGTAACGATTGTCGATCAAGTCATGAAGGATTTCACGGCCGATCACATCTCGTCCGATGAAGCCCGTGAACTCCTGGAAACCGCTACCGCAAACACCGACAACCCGCCACTCGAGTTTGTACCCGGCGTGA
>JABACA010000295.1 GCA_014237975.1 Mariniblastus sp.
ACCGCCATCTTCTTTCTGATGGGAAAGTATCATCTTTATGATGTCGCGTTTTTGCGAATCACTAATCAGTCCACCCCATTGATTGGCGGCCCACAACAGTAATACACGGGCGTAATCGTGCGGAGCTTCGGTCGCCTGCAGGTAATGCTTCAATCGACCGATTGCGTCCCGCTGCGGTTGGCCCGCCTGGGACAGGTAGCCTGGCGCCAGGCCCAAGGAGTGGGCCGCCACCGTGGCGCTGTGATACTCGCTCGATTCGAGCGGGGGCCAGCAAGGAACATTTCGAAAACTCCCGTCGTCCGATTGTGACGACAACATCAGGTCCAGTGCCTGTCTGGTTTCCGGCGATAGCTGCTTGGAACCATGAGCATCGAAGCTCGCCAAACCTTGAGCCAGGTATGCCAACTGGGTCGGCTGGTAACCCTGCTTGAGCGAGGAAACGGGTTCCCCTGCCAATCGAGTCACTTCCGTGACAAAAAAATCCCGCTGCCGCTGGACCTCTTGTTCAAAGACACCTGGCAAGGCAGGCGCCAACTGCATGAACGTTCCATTGGTGTGGCACGAAATACACTTGCGCTGTTCTGTCCAGACGCGACTGCCGTTTGCCAGATAATGGGTGGCCGCCTGCAGCGAGAATGTCTTTCTCATCGGTTCATCGGACCGGGCCGACGGGATGACGATATCCCCCAATTGATATTGAGGTTTGTCGCCGTCCTCTAGCAGACCGACCGTCATGGAAAGGGTCAATATGGCAAAAGTGACATTGATTGTTTGCGTCCTCCGCCTGCAACTAATTTACCGCACAACCGAAACCAAATTATAGCAGAATGAACTTTCAAGAAAGGTAGGTTCCATGGCGGCAGCTCCAGTTTTTTTAGAGCAAACATCGCTCGATCCAGTTTGGCATTCCACTCAAAAGCAAGCTTGGGAACTCACTAACGTTCGAATTCCTCAGGGAACCCGGGCCTGGTGCGGATGTTGCCGATTTGGATACGGCTGCTAACCGACACGCAAAATTGGGTATGCATGAGACCACAACACCATCGAGGAAATCAACCGGCTCTTACCATTCGTTCGCCTCAGGGGGGGCTGGCCCTTTTCCACCTGATTTACCAACAATCGATTGAGCCATCCAGCGAAAATAATATTCATGAGATTTAGGTGATATCCGCTTGGCCAACAGATATGATATCTGAAGAGCTATGAACTAAATTCGCCACTCATACAAAACAATGAACGGCTTGCGCAGACAGATATTGCATCGCACATGAAATAACACAGATCCAACATGGCTAATAATGGGGAACACTCATGAACAACATCGAAAAAAATGCATCCCGACCATTATTTTTTACAAATCTACTGATTGGATTATTGTCGGTTAGCGGCTTGCTTGTCGCAACGGAAGCCTCGGTCTCCCAGGAGCTTCAACCGGTCGTAAAGCCAAATTACGCGCAGGCTCGACAGTATAGCTCCCGTTATCTTCGGCAGTTTGTTTACGATTCATCGATCAAGCCGAATTGGATCGGGGAAACGGATGAATTTTGGTATTCTTTCCGAACTTCAAAGGGCACCCAGTATTACCGCGTTAACCCCAAGCATGCGAACAAAGAACCTTTGTTCAACCATGTAACGCTGGCCTCGTTGCTATCCGAAGAAATTCGCAAACCACTCGACTCGACCAATCTGCCAATCTCGCGACTCGAGATTGATGACGAGGGAGAAAAGATCAAATTCGTCGTCGATGAATTTCAATACGAATACGACTTGGACACGGAAGAACTAGAGAAACTTGGCAAAGCGCCTTCTCAACGTTCCAGAAGCCGATTTGGCTCTCGAGGTCAAAGAGAGAATGAAGAGCAAGATGATAAAAAGGAAAAGAAGGAAGATGACAAAAACGTTGTAGAAAAGAAAAAGCAGCAGGACGAGAAGAAGTCAGACGAGAAGAAGTCAGACGAGAAGAAGTCAGACGAGAAGA
>JABACA010000296.1 GCA_014237975.1 Mariniblastus sp.
TGGCAATAGATGGTAGACAAAATCCCCCTCTCCATCGGAGCCAGATGGGGTGTGAATACGACATTCGTATTGGCGTCTGCATACCGCTCAAGCAGTTGGTTGATTTCGGGTGTATGCCGGTGGGTTCCAACTCCGTAGGCGCGAATCGACTCATTACATTCCACGTAATGAAAACCGGGTTTAGGCGACCGTCCACCGCCGGAGACGCCAGTTTTAGCATCGATAATCAGATTGGTTTCGGCAATCAAACCTTGTTTCAAGAGCGGGCCCAACGGCAGCAAGGCCGAGGTTGGAAAGCAGCCTGGATTGGCTACCAAAGTGCTTCCCCGAATCTCATCGCGAAACAGCTCGGGGAGTCCATACGGCACCGATCCCACACGTTCCGCATCCGGGTGCGCTACGCCGTACCACTGTTCAAAGGTGCTCACGTCACCCAGTCGATAATCGGCGCTAAAATCGATTACCCGGATTCCCTGTTCCAGGATGGGTCGTATGACTTCGGCCGAAGCCGCATGGGGCAGGCAGGAGAATACGGTATCCACGCCCGCATTCGTCAGATGATCCGGGTCAAACCGGGTTAACTTCAAATCGAGTTGACCCGCCAGTCGCGGGTGGCTGTCGGCGATTGTGTCGACGTCCGACTGACGCGAGGTGACACCGACTATCTCGACATGTGGGTGTCGCAACAGCAACAGGATCAGTTCCCGCGCGGTGTAGCCCGTGGCTCCAAGGATTGCGACTTTGGGCATGGTTCAATCGACTAAAAAATGGAAAAACAGGAGAAATGCAACGTGTTAATGATAGCCTATTTGCCCGCGGTCGTCGTTGCCAGAGGGATCTCCCGATTACCCAGTTTGTAGGAAATCGTGATGGGGATGACCTTGTCGTAGAATTTATCGATCGAGTTCGTTTTCTGCGCAGAAAATTTGACGCTGCGTTCCTTTTCGATATCAGCAGCTTTTTTCAATTGAGCTGCTAACGCCCTTTTTTGCGGATCGGTAATGGATTTGTAGTTCGGTAATTTCCTTAAGTTGGCTATGGGGGTAGCATTGAATTTGCTGTAATTGCCGTTAAGTATTGCCGCGTTTCGTTGTAGCGAAGTGGTTGTCGATTCAATGAGGGCAGGCTTCGCCAGTTTTGGCCTCTGTCCTGGCACAGCGTGCAGTTGAAGGGCTGCCGATAATTTTACTTTTGATTTGATATCAGCTGTAAGCAGTATCGAAGACATCTGCTCATAGTCGATGTCGCTGAAAGCAATTCGGACCGGTTCTTTCTTGGTAATCACCCCGTTCTCGAAGAAGTTCTTTCCATACTGTTTCTCATTCATTTCGCCGAGCTGGGTCGTGATGTATTTAGGATCGGGCAACCAGTCAAGTTCGGGATCCACTTTGACCTGCGGGTTGTCCTTTCCGAACTTGAATCCAGGAATCAAAAACGGTGAACGTAAGACACGCTCGTCCCGGCTGGAACCCATTTCAAACTTAACCACACAGTTGCGCAGGTAATTGACATCCTCGTCTTCCGTTGCGGACGGATACCATTGAAAGCGAAAGTCGTTGCCCTGGTTGATGAATTTGGCGACCGGTTCACCCGCGTCGGATTCACGCTTCTTGTACAAAACGTCCCACTGTCTGGTTTTCTTGTCTTGGGGATGGTTTGCTTTCAGTTCAAAGGAAATCTTGCTCTTGGATATTTCGGGTCCCGAGATCAGTTTGACGCCGAGTAAGAACTTGGAATCCGGCTTGATTTTTCCCAGTGATTTAGCTTCCTGTTCGGTGTTGATCGGCAGATCAAAATGCGCGGGCAAGTTGACGAATGGTGTTGGTTTTGGCTTGTTCGTGGTTTTGTTGGCGTTGGCACCACCCGGTTTTACCGCCGGTGCCGGTTCGTCGGTGGCCGGTTTGACTAGTTCGTTGGTGGCTGGAGGTGTGGTGGCTGGAGGTGTGGTGGCTGGAGGTGTGGTGGCTGG
>JABACA010000297.1 GCA_014237975.1 Mariniblastus sp.
TGTTCGTGTCGAGCAGGAACTCTGATATGGGCTCTCTTACGCCAATGGCTTGGATCGCAATGGTGATGCTCGGTGGAGCGGCGGGGTGCCTGCTTCGACATCTGCTCTACATCTTCATTAAACGTCAAGCTCGCACGACCTGGCCTCTAGCTACTCTTTCGGTGAACATCACCGGTTCGTTCGTGATGGGTCTGCTATTCGGTGCGCATCAGGCCGATGTGATCGGTGATTATGCGAATATTCTGCTCGCCAGTGGAGCTTGTGGTGCCTACACCACATTCTCGAGCTTCTGTGCCGACGAGGTGCGACTCATGCGTGACGGCAAACGGTGGGTGGCCCTCTCCGTTTTGACTCTCACCATTCCCGGGTGCATCGTGATGGCGGGTCTCGGTCTCGCCCTGGCGAGGTATTTCTTCGGTTGACTGTCAGTGCTGAGCGCGTGCCAGACGCGCAGTACGCTGATACCGCGTGCAAGACGCTTGGTATTGAAAGCCTGAACGGGGTAGATGAAGCCGGGGGACTTAGAGTTACGCCGGTTTTTTTTATCGTCGTCGCCTGACCGTCATCCCCAGACCGGCCAGCATCGACCAGATCAGAACCGTGGTCGGTTCGGGAACCACGTTGGTGTACAGCATTACACCGGTAAATTCACCACTGTAACTGTAACCGATAAACAGGTCTTGGCCGCCGAAGTTGCCGACCAGAGCGCCCTGGCCCAGACCTTCGTACTGGCCCGACAAGGTGCCGCCGACCGTCATGAAATCAAACCAGTTGCCGCGGTGCAGTTTGAAACCGTCGATCAAATGAACATCCAGCCGTCCGGCCAGTTCGACATTGCCCGTCACATCGATCCGGTCATAGTCAAACAGGCCGCCCAACTCGATCTCCTTGCTGCCGGCCACTTTAAAATAGTCCCCGTCGATCGTCATCAGACCGGCCGAATTGCCCGGCTTGGTATGGCCGTGATCGGTGTAGCTACCCTTGATGTGGCCACTGCCGTTGAGTGTGCCCAAATTGACAAACGTCCCTTTCGACGTATCGATCGTGCCGTTGTTGGTCAGCGTGTACTCGTTGTACAGCGCGCCGTCGTTGACCAGCGTGCCGTCTTTAGTGTTGGTCAACGTGCCGACATTGGCCAGCCTGCCACCACTTTCATTTGTCAGCGTGGCCGAGGCACCGAACACGCCTCCGCCGTTGGTCAGCGTGCCGCTGTTGGTCAGCGTTCCGGCGTTGGTCAGTGTGTTGTAGTTGACCAGCATGTTCTTGTTGGTCAGCGTGCCGGTGTTGGTCAGCGTGCCGGCCAGCCTGCCCAACCCCGGGACGGCATTGCTGTTGGTCAGCGTGCCGGTGTTGGTCAGCGCGCCGCTGTTGTTCAGCATTCTCTCGTTTTCCAGCACGCCGTTGTTGGCCAGTGTGCCGCCGGCGTTGTTGGTCAGCGTGCCGTCCATGTTTAACCATTTACCGTCGTTGGCCAACGTGCCGTGGTTGTTAAACAAAGCGCCATATTCGGTGAACACCTTGCCACCGCTGTCGTTGGTCAGCGTGCCGTGGTTGGTCAGCGCGCCGGTGTAGAGGTCGGCGCCATGTTTGTTGGTCAACACGCCGCCTTTGTTGTTGGTCAGTGTGTTGCCGTTGCCAAGCACGCCGGTGTTGGTCAACGTGCCGTTGTTGATCAACGTGCCTTCGTTTTCTATCCCTGTCCCATAATTTCCGCCACGACTGTCGTTTGTCAGCGTGGCACCATCTTCGTTGGTCAGCTTGCCATCGAGATAGATCCAGATAATACCTTTGTTACCGAATTCAACTTTATTGAACGCACCACTGGTATCAACCGTGAGTATATTGCCCGCCGGATTCGGGTTGGGTGAAATCTGTTGTGCCAAGGCAACAGACGGACCGATCAGCAGACAGACGGCGGCGAGGGTGGGTAGATATTTC
>JABACA010000298.1 GCA_014237975.1 Mariniblastus sp.
TCACATGATTTAATCGTACAGGCAATCGATTTACTACGTGACGGTGTCATTGGCGACGTATTGACAGCCAAAGCATGGAACGTTCAGCGACGTGGTGAAATAGGAAAATCGGCTCCGTCAAAACCACCGTCCGGTTTTGACTATGACATATGGGTTGGGCCCGCGCCGATGGTTCCCTACCAAGCGAACCGGCATCACTACACCTGGCACTGGTGGCATGCATTTGGCACCGGCGACATGGGAAATGATGGCGTTCACGAACTGGATATCGCGCGCTGGGGGCTGGGCGTAGAAACTCATCCGACGTCCGTTGCGGCCATGGGCGGACAATTCGCCTTTGACGACGATCAACAGTTTCCGGACACCCAGTATGTTTGTTTTGGCTATCCTGGTGACGGCGCGGTGGGTAACCGACGACAACTGATTTTTGAAATGCGGTTGTGGTCCCGTTACGGGTTGGAAGGCGTCGACAATGGCAATGCGTTTTACGGAACCGATGGCTGGATGTTATTAAGCAAGCGGGGAATATTGAAGGTGTTTGACAATCGCAATCAACCTAAGCCGATCAGTTCCGAACGTCCAGTCGTCTCAAATCATTTCCTGAATTTCATCGATGCCATCCGCGGCGATGATGGTTTACGGGCTGAAATCGAAATTGGACATCTTTCGGCGTCTCTCTGCCATCTGGGGAATATCGCGGCACGCATTGGCAGGGGATTTCAGTTTGATCCCCAAACCGAACAAATCGTCGGCGACGACGATGCCAATAAACTGATCGGTCGCAAATACCGTAAAGACCATTGGGCCATTCCTCAGGAACAATAACATCCATGCCTCTCTCAAAGACGAAACCTTGGATCTGGACCATTGCGATCCATGTCCTTCTGATAACATGCAGCACGCTGGCCGCGGAGCAGCCAGCGGTCCGCTTTGACGTTCACACCGACCATATCGTAATCAACATTGGCGAGCAAGCCTTTGCCACGTACGTTTTTGCCAACGACAAAATCACCCGCCCGTTCTTTGCTCATGTCCACGCTCCCAACGCGGTTCAGGTCACTCGCAATCACCCGCCACAGCCAGACGATTCACAGGATCACGCCACCATGCACCCTGGTATTTGGATGGCTTTCGGCGACATTAGCGGCCATGATTTCTGGCGGCTAAAGGCACCGGTTGTGCATCACCATTTTATTGTAAAACCCACAAAGCAGCCTAGCGGCGGGACCTTCACGGTTGAAAATCACTACATGGCCACCAACGTCCGCCAGACAGTCTGCGTGGAAACATGTCGTTACGACATTCTCGTTCGACCGACAGGCTATCTTCTAATCTGCTCCAGTAAATTTACATCAAACCGTGATTTTTACTTCGGCGATCAAGAGGAAATGGGGATGGCAATACGGGTGGCCACTCCTCTGGCAGTTGTTAATGGTGGCCGCATCCTCAACAGCAAAGCCCAGCGCAATGGGAAAGAAGTCTGGGGTAAGCAAGCCGACTGGGCCGATTACTCCGGCACCAAAGAAGGCGCGCATGTCGGAATGACGCTCATGGCCGACCCCAACAATTTTCGTCATTCATGGTTTCATGCGCGGGACTACGGCTTTATTGCTGCAAACCCGTTTGGTGTGAATGCCTTTACGGGAGGTGAGAAGAGTAAGATACACGTCAAAGCTGGTAAGTCCTTGAGGATACGATTTGGTGTCTTTGTCCACAGCAATGCGAAAGACAAGGCAGACCACGCGGCGAACTATCGTGATTTCCTCAACCAGTTAAAATAGAACATCCACATCCCTGAACGTGCCTTTTCTCCTGTCCGTCCATGCGTTAAGAGTTGCGATTATTTGGCGACCGACGATTTCCTTGCCGGTTTCGCAAGTGATTCGATCAGGGCAATCGTAGCCCAAGCCGTAGCGCTGGTGGACA
>JABACA010000299.1 GCA_014237975.1 Mariniblastus sp.
GCCGTCATTCTACCTTACATGGAAGCGGGGAACCTGGACGACCAGTTGAATTACAACTTGCCGATTGCGGACCACTATCATGAGGATTTGATCCAGACCAAGCTGCCATTTTATATGTGTCCCTCGGATCCCGCGCCGGAAATTGTCAACCTGAATACGCATATCGAAGAACATGGACATCCCATTATTGGCGCTTTCCGCAAGCATGATGAGGAAGAACATGAGCACGGTGATCAATTTTGGGTTAGCCGCAGCAATTATTCAGGGGTCTTTGGTAGTAACGAGATCCATGATCTGGTCGAAGATGGGATCCATGGCAATGGCACGTTTTTTGTCAACAACCGTTCAACGAAGCTGCGGGATTTCCTGGATGGTCAAAGCAATACGATCATTGTGGGCGAGCGCCGGAGTTCGGAAGGCGCCATTTCCTGGGTGGGCGTTGTTAAGCAGACGGAGGATGGGGACCCGATTGACGAGGCAGTGGCTCGAATCGTCGGTTCGACCGACCACTCACCCAATGGTGAACATGCCCATTTCGAAGATTTTAGCAGTTATCATCCAGCTGGCATCAACACGTTGCTGGGTGACGGGTCGGCCCACTTCGTGACAGAGTCGATCGATGAGAAAGTCTTCCGGGCTTTGGGTACCCGCGCTGGCCGGGAAATCGTGTCAATCGAAGATTGATTTTCTTGAAAATTAATCGAACCGTTGTGGTCCGGCCTGCGTAATAAAGTCCGGTGATCGCAACACCGAAAACATTCCTATCTCAAATTCCAGGCGCCTGTTGTTCAGGCGCCTTTTTTTTGGCTTGGCTTTGCTGCCCAGGAATACCCGCTCAATTTGAGGGTCTTTGGGGCTGAGGGCACGAATGGCGGCTGCTAGAAGCGGCTGCTAGAAAACACCGCCGCCTCCACCAAAACCGCCAATGCCGTATCCTTTTTTCTTCTTGGGTTGCCGCTTGACCCGGGCCGCCGGTAGTTGAATTACCTGGGAGGTGACCAGTTGCCGCCCAACCCCGCCGGGGGCGATCCGCTGCAGATTCGACAGGTAGACACGAAGTTGACGATGGGTCGAGTCCGGTCCGAAAAGACTGATCGACGGCTGGCCGTTGACCAACAGGTAGCTGATATGCGATTCACCGTTGGTATCATACCAACCTTCGGGGTCGATCGATGCCTTAATGTCGTCCACCAGATCGTCGTAATTTCCAATGGCAATATAGTCCACCGGGTAGAACTCACTGAGAAAATAATCGGGGTCATTGGTAACATCCAGCGAAATGATTTGTAGCGCATCATCACGGACCATAAATGTCGCGTTCTTTTCCCTGAGCATCAAACGCAAGGCATTCTTCAAGCGGATGTCCGTTGCCTTGAAGGTGATCGGATCATCTTCGGTCAACGAATCATCCTTGGCTGATTGGTCGAGAAGCACGTTGATTTTGTAATTATCCTGTAGTTCATCCATGACTTCAATGAAAGGCGTTTCGTCGTATTCTGCATCGAATGGTTCGTTCAAGATCTGTTCCAAGTTCTTTTGGGCTGCTGAAAAGGACGAGGGAGTGACAATCTCGTTAACGTTTGGAGACGCTTCAGTCTGAATGACAATGACGCGGGAACCAGCAGCGTTCGCCGTGTTCCCCGAACCGGCAGCTGAAATGACACGGGATTGTGCCATCGCGATACTCGGTGAAATCGCGAGAACCAGGCCGACAGTACAGAAAACGACGCGGTTGAAGTATCGGCAAGAATTTATCATCAGAATTTTTCTTGAAAATGTCAACTGTTTGGTTTCCTAGTGTAAGAACAAGAGAACATAACTTACTCTTCCTCCTTTGTTTGGTACACTGTAAACTGGACCTTCCGTGGACACTGGGCCCCT
>JABACA010000029.1 GCA_014237975.1 Mariniblastus sp.
TACATGAAAAACGAACCCGTCCACCGAAAATACCATCACGATGAATTGACATTCAGTCTGGTGTACGCGTTCACCGAGAATTTCATGCTGCCGTTTTCGCATGACGAAGTGGTCCATGAAAAGGGTTCCATGCTATCCAAGATGCCCGGGGACACCTGGCAGAAATTTGCCAACCTGAGACTTCTGTATACGTACATGTGGGCTCACCCTGGAAAAAAACTGCTGTTCATGGGTTCGGAATTCGGGCAATGGACCGAATGGAACTGCAACGAGCCTCTTCACTGGGACTTACTGGAAGAAGAAAATCACCGCGGATTGCAAAAACTGGTCTCCGACCTGAACCACATTTACCAATCGCATTCGGAATTGTATTTCAGTGATTTCGAAACAGACGGTTTTGCGTGGCTGGATTGCGACAACCGCGAAAACAGCCTGCTCAGTTTCATGAGAACTGACAAACGGACGAATGAATTCGTGATTGTGATTTGCAATTTCACGCCGGTCGTTCGAGCAACATACCGGGTGGGCGTCCCAATCCCTGGACGGTATAGCGAACTGATCAACAGTGACTCCGAATATTACGGTGGCTCCAACGTTGGCAATGGCTTGGGGTTGACCAGCGAACCAATCCCGTGCAACGACCAACCCCATTCCATCGAGATCACCCTTCCCCCGCTGGCGGGGCTGATTCTCAAACCGGTCCACCCGTAAACCAGGGTGCCCGGTAATTCCAGCAACCGAGCCGTCTGCTGTCTGCCTAGACCAAGCGCTTTGCGAGACCCATTCCGCACGGGTGCAGCCGGTCAGCGAGACACCGACGGGTCGTGGTCACCATCCGGTTCGAATGGCGGCTTATCGACCTGCTCTACCTTAACCCCATCGTCTGTGGGACGAAACTGGAAAATTCGGTCAGCATATTTCTCAAACAGTTCAACATCGTGGTGACTAATCATGATGATCTGGAAATCCAACTCGCTGGCGGCTTGATGTACCATTTTAACCAGGCGGGGAACAAGTTCCGGCTTCAACCAGCAATCCTGTTCGTCCAACACCAGGAAACGCCGATGTTGTCGATCGTCCAACTGCGCCAAGGCAAACAACCGCAACCCCACACTCAAAACGTTTTGTACGGACCCACCCTGGCCTCGGTAAATATCTTCCTCGTGACCATCGCGTTCTATCGAGAATTCAACCACAGCCGAGTTGTTTTTGAAACCGGGAGTCGCCTTGAATTGGATCGGCTGTCCAAGAACTTCCTGCAATCCGATCGTCATTTTATCCTGCAACAGATGCAAGGTTTCGCTGAACAACTGTTGGCTAAGCACATCCAACGCATCGGTAACCTGATCGGAAATTTCCAGAAAAGAATCAAGTGAGTCGATACTTGCCTGGACGCGCTGCAACGCCTGCTCTCGGTCCCGCCGTTGCCATTGGAGACGTTGAATCCGGCTCCCCAACTCCTCTTGCCGCCGCGCACCCCCCCCCACCTCCGACGGTACGACGGGCTGTCCAACTTCGTTTTCCAGGGGGGATCCCGTCATGGGTTCAGTCTTCCACCTTGTCTGAATCCGACGTTTCGAATTGATTTTCGATCTTTTTCAGCTTGGTTTCAATTCCGTCCAGACTCGCTTCGTAACGGGAACGTTTGTCCTGATTCTGCTTTTTCATCTCTACCAGTTGTTTCTCCAATTCGGCAACGTCGTCTGTTCCAAATTGTTTTTTGGCCCTCTCCCGCAACTCGTCCAGCTGTTTTTGGGCCGCCTCTTTACGAGCCTCGATTCGAGTCCGCTCATGGGACAAATCATCAAACCGCGACTGCAGTTTTTCAATCGCTTTTTGTTCATCCGTCTTATCCGAGCCCGCTTTACTCATCTTCCACCTGCTTTGCTAGTGACATAATTTCTTCGCCGACCGGTTCGGAGAACTCGGCCAAATTTTCTTCCAAGAACCTGAACAAACCGGCACCGCTGGCTGTCTTGCGCAACAACATTTCCTTCAAACCGCTAATGAAATCAGATGGCTCGTCGTCCGCCTCCCCGGGCAATACGGCCGAATGAAATACTTCGTCAAACGGCTGGTGAGGAACCACCACGTAATGCCAGTCAAACCGCCCGTCGACGACGTCCACTTGCAGCACCGAAGGTACGTGACTCCGGTTGGCTTCACTTCGCGTTCGTCGACTGATGCTACCGGGTGTCAGCCAGTGTGTTTGGCCTTTGACCACGGGCTCCAGGCGTCGGTGAATGTGGCCATTCACCAGCAGCTGTACGTTTTCGATTTCCCGCGGACTGAACCGGCCCGCATCGTAGCCGGGCAATTCAATATCGTGGTGCGTAATCCAGGCAACGAGGGGCTTGTCGTCAAACAGTGTTTGCCGCTGAAACTCTTCCACATCAAACCGTCGAGGCACTTTATGCCGATAGGATGAACCGGCGACGAACACCTCACAACCGTTCATTTCACCCCGCCAAGGCGACTCGGCGCTCACCAACTCCAAACAACCCGCCTTAATCAACAGCGCCAGTGAATCAGCATCGGATAACGCCGGGTCGGCGCAATCATGGTTTCCATAAATGCCCACCGCACCGGTGTCAAACAGCAACTCCATCAATTGACCAATCATCCAGTTCGAGTTTTCCCTGGGCTTATCGAACAAGTCTCCCAAAAACACGGGCAGTAGACCGTGTTGACTGGCGTAATCGAGACACCATTTCAATTTTCCCAAAATCACCCGTTGGTAATCATCTTTTCGAAACCCGGGCTGTCGGTTTTCGACGTGCGGATCGCCGATGAACAGCAAGCCCGACCGTTCCGAACTGCGAGGGCTCGTCTTTCTCAGCGACTTAACCATCGGCCATCCCCGATTTCAAATGTTGTACGTGCGCCAACAAACCCTCCGAATCGATCGAATTGCCACAGGTCGGACAACTCGGGTTACGCCGGGCCCAGTCCAGGATTTCCGCCTCGGTGTCGGCCAATTGATCCGTCATTTTCAAATACTTTTTCTGGAGCTCATCCGACTCGTTATTCCGCTGCAGCATTTCCGTCCACAACTCCTGCAACTCCGTGCTGGATTGCAATTCGGGCGGCGCCTCGACAGATGCCAGCAGTTCTGTGACCCGGGAATAACGTTGAGTTACCAAAATAGAGTGGTCCAATTGTTGAACCAGTTCAGCCAATTCTGAACAGGACTCCAACCGGGGTGGATCCTCGAGCGAGACCAGGCACTCATATTCTTGTTGCAAACCTGACACAACCGTATTCAACCGACCTAAATCTGTGACGACACGCTCCAGCTGGTCCGCTGGCTGTAAAACGGGAACCGGGTCCAGCTCCCGCAAACATTCCTGTTTCACTTCGAGCTGCCGATGTTCGATCGTCATTTGGTTACCCTGAACCATTAACGACTGTAATTCTGTAATGCCCCCCTGCAATTCCTGCATTTCCGCACCCAATTGGCAGCACTGCTGGTAGTTTGTTTCGAGGTCGAAAACAGGTTCCAACAACTGGAGCTGTTGGGTCAGCTCATCCCGCTTACTGGAGTCGGCTTTCAACTCGCGTTTGGCATCGCGCACTTTTTGCTTGTGTAAAGATTGCATTTTCATCATGCGACCGGCATCGGAAGATGAAGCAAAAAAATCAGCCGCCGTTCTGGCCGAATCACGTACCAGGAAAACAGGAGATTTCTGTTCACCAAAATGAATATCGACTTCGTCCCGATCGCATTGAACCTTGGACAACCTAAGGGTTGAATCCAAAATCTCGGGTTGGCCGGCGCTCTTCAACCGATCAAATGTATTGCCATTGACCTCATAGGCCGGGCCCCCGTTCTTGCCCCGCCGCCAGACAATCGTATCGCCCTCGTCGGTCGTTACGGAAACTCGACATTTCCCGGTTTCGTGCCGCAACACGTAAGTCGAGTTGTCGTTGTGACTGAGGATTTGCAGCGCTGCCACCACGGCACTCTTGCCGCAGTTGTTGGGGCCGATCAGAACGGTCAAACCACGGGCCGGTTCGATCACCGTATGCCGGTGAGACATGAAATTTTCGAGCTCAATCCTTTCGATCACCTTACACCCCATCCCACCCACTACTGACGGACCGCCTAGAAACACCCGTTACCAATTATCGTTCGTCGAGTGACTCATCAGGTCAAGTCAGACTCCAGCGGCCACCAACAGGTTACCATTGCCCCAGAACATCCGGCCAGTCCTCTGTCCCTGAATTTGCCTGGTTCCACGACCAGTCGCACGTCCATCGCGGTTTCATTTGGAACCCTCAAAACTGGGTAAACCGACGACCTTTTCAGCAAAACGAAACACGAGAGGCTCCAAGGAAACAAAATAGCCTAAATCCTTGCTGGCAGCCCCTTGGTTTCGGCTGAAATCGACAGGCTCGGCCGCCAGCGCACAATTCGTCGACCGGCCCCAACTCGATTCGAGGCCAGCTCAACTGACCCGGTGAGCTTGTAGTTCATCGACCGAAACAAATTCGATGGCCGACATGTGGGTTGCTTCCAGAATGACGGGCGGCGCAACGCCGGCCTCCAGCGCCTCTTTCCAACGCGTCACACACAAGCACCAGGTATCCCCAGGCTTTAAACCGTCAAACCCGTATTCGGGAACAGGGGTCACCAGATCGTTGCCCGCTGCCACCGAGAATTCGAGAAACCCGGAGGTCATCACTGCACAAACCAGGTGTAGTCCGTAATCCGATTTTCCCAAACGGCAAAAACCGTCTCGATAAAACCCTGTCATGGGATCGGAACAACAAGACTGCAAGTCCGAGCCCAATACGTTTTTCTGAGATGCCATCTTTCGCGCAGAATCCCTCGGGACCACCTTCTGTCTAGCCAAGTTAATCGTCCAACGACGACTCAGATTTTTCATCCTCGACTCGCCGGGGTTCCACTCCCAGCAGGTTCCGAACAAAAAAGTCCCGTCGCCGACGCTTTAAATATCGCGATTCTCCCACGCCGTGTCCAGCTCCCGGCACAATAATGAAATCAAAGTCCTTGTCCGCCTTGATCAGGGCGTTGACCACCTGCATGGTCGAGGCCGGATCAACGTTCCGGTCCAGCTCTCCGACCGTCAGTAACAATTTCCCCTGCAGTCGATGAGCCTGAGTGACGTTGGATTGTTCATGATAATGAGGACCTATGGGCCAACCCATCCACAACTCATTCCACCATATCTTGTCCATCCGGTTATCGTGGCAACCGCAATCGGAGACCGCAACATGGTAAAAATCACCATGCGCCAACAAGGCCCGCAGCGAACTCTGGCCGCCGGCAGAACCACCGAAAATCCCAACCTGTTGCAGATCCATATAGGGGTATTTCCTGGCCGCCGCTTGGATCCAGGCAATTCGGTCCGGGAAACCGCTGTCACCCAAATTCTTGTGACAGACATCGTGAAACGCCTTGCTGCGATTGGATGTCCCCATTCCGTCAACTTGCACGACGATGAATCCCAACTCGGCCAACGCCTGCCCGCGGCGAACCAGTCCAAACCGTTTCGGAACAAACGAATCATGGGGTCCGGCATAGATGTCTTCGATGACGGGATACTTGTTCCGTGGATCGAAATTGGTGGGACGATAAATCACGCCAAAAATCTCAGTCTCTCCATCGCGCCCCTTTGCCTGGAATCGCTCCGGAATCTGCCAGCCCGTTTCGAGTAGTGGCTCCCAATCAGCCTGTTCCAATTGGCAAATCAATTTCCCATTTCCCGCGTTCCGCAATTCGTGGACGGGAGGCATATCGACTCGCGAATACCGGTCGAGTAACCATTTGCCGCCAGCCAGGAATTCAACCTCGTGATGGCCGTCGCCCTCGGTCAGTAAAACCATCTGGCCATCCTCCATGTCAACCACCGCGTGGTGCACGTAATAAGGATCCTGTTCTGGGTAATACCCGCTCAATCGAATCCAGACCTTACCCGCCTCCCAGTCGACTCGTTCGACACCCCGAACGACCCACTGACCGGTGGTCAACTGGCGTTTCACCTGACCCTTTACAAGGTCAATCAGGTAAAGGTGGTTCCAGCCATCCCGCTCGGACATCCAAACCATTTCGGTCAAGTCGTCGCTGTAGTTGGAATACAGTTTATTGGAGTAGTCGACAAACGTCTGACTGGTTTCGTCAACCACGACTCTCACATCACCACGGATTGCGTCGACACCGAAGATGCGCACCGACTGGTGGCCCCGCTGGTTGTACAAGAAGAAAAATTCCGAGGAATCTGGCCGCCAACGAATATCACTGATCCGCCAGGGATTCCGAAAAAGCTGGTCGTCGACCGGAATCCGCTTCTTCTCTATCACATCGAACAACTGCGGCCGCGCCACCGCAATGTCATCACCCGGTTTCAGATAATTCATCCCCACCAGCTTGGGCTGGACACGATCCTTGGGCGACGACTCAACGATCTGCACTTCGTGACGCTGAGCCGGTTTCTCCTGGATCACGACCACCTTGCTCGAATCAGGAGACCAATAGAACCGCCTGGTAAACGGATTCTCGGAAGATCCCCCCTCGCTCAACTTCGTCCCCTCTCCACTTTCCACATTTCGCAGCACCACATTGGAGTCCACAATCGACACCTTCCATTTCCCATCGGGCGAAGTGTTCCGATTGCCCCCAGTCTGAGGCCGGCGGCGGGACTGGTTGCGGGTGGGGGTAATTTCGTTCTTGCGATCAATTTCAATCTCAAGCGGCTGGCTGGGCACAACATAGACGGCAATCGGCTGGCGAGAGTCATCCGTGATCAACCAGACATGATTAGCAAACGAATGTTGGGCGCGACGTCCACCCGGTTGAATACGGCCGTATTCAACCCAACGACCCGTTTCGTCGATCCAGAATGTTCTGACAGGTTCGTCCAAACGATTGACAAATCGCATCTCCGATTCACGACCACGTTTCCCCGACGGACGAATTTGTTTCAGTGATTTTACGTTCACTGGCTTTTCATCAACCCGCTCCTTGAGGGAACCGTCAGCTGGGTCAAACAACCAATGTTTTTCGAAAGCCGAGAAACGGATCGGCTGGCTCGGATCCACCAATTCGATCGTCCGGAACGGCAGGTTGCCAGGTTTTACGACCTGACCCGTTTGCTGGGCCAATGCCTGGCCCAACTGGTCATGATCAAAGGCAAGTTGTCGACGGCCAGTGTTTGCATCGACGAACACAAATTCATGTTCATTCGGTCCCGTTTCCACGTCGTACCAGAACGCGTCGGTTCCCGGGACAGGGTTGACCCGCACCGTATTACGAAAAACTTTGTTGCGTGTCAGCTGTCCTAATCGATCAGCCCGCTGAAAATCGGCCTGGGTTCCCTGGGCCAACAAATCGGAGGGAAAGCCCACTACCATCAACCAGGCAATGCAGAGGTTACGAGATGTTTTGCTCATCCGTACAATGTTACGGTAAGAATGGAGGGCGTCAAAGCGAAACGGGCCAAAACTCGAACCCAATCACTTATTTACCCTCGGCCCACCAGCCCGGCCAAAGTGGTTCGCCTGCTGACATATTTCCTGAGGGCGCTAGGAAAACCCTGTCAGTCAGACGTTTCAACGTGTGGCGGCTCAAACAGGCGTAATGTCCGTAAGGGCAGTTTCTGTCATTGTCGTTTGAGTCAATTCGTCCGACGAACTGTCGGAATTTTTACTGCCTCATCAGCCGCCGGGTAAACCGTTCGAACAGCCAGCCAGGACGACCGCTACCAGAAACAGCAGCACCAGAATAATCAGGTTACGCATTGGAAAATCCTTTTTCATTTGGAAGCCGTGAATCTAGCAAAAGCGACCGAATCTGTCTGCGCGGAAACAAAAAAAATCTCCCCGGTCACGTGTCAAACACAATCAACATTCAGCTGCATTATCCGCCCTCACACACAACGATCCGGCTTCCTTGACCGTCACATGAATGCAATTGGGCGCGTGCATGCAGTCCTCGACCGATTTCAACTCAATATTGGCCGGCAACGCCAGGTTGTATTGTTTGAGAATTTCATCGGGTTGGTTCAACAGCTGATGTCGTATCGACGCATCCTCACAAATCGCCTTAAAAAGAAGGGAAAATTGATTCATATCGGTCATTGGGACGTGCTCACAAAATAAGGACGGACGCGAATACCAGCTAAATGTACGTTGTCATGGTCGTCGTCAAGGGATAACGCAAATGACAAGACACCCGGATTCTACGTGATCGAACCGCGAGTCACCATTTACCCTCCCCAAAAAACGACCGCAAGGATTGCGAGGAGAATGGCTGATGGCACAGAGATACTGAAATGACAGAAGGCTGTCCAAGGTCGGGTATTCGCCCCAACAGGTAACCCGCTCATTCAGGGGGCATTTCAGTGAGCCGAGCTCGGCATTGGGGGCAGCATCGTCGTCCCCGCAAACCGTCCCGATAACGTAAACACACAAAACCCCGAGGTTTTATTCTTTTGAAACCTGAAAAAAAACGAAATCCCGAACGCGGGTGGGCCCGAAATCGCAAGAACAAAAGAGGTTGCCACTGCTAGGCGACTAGAACAGTCCGGAGATGTTCCCCTCGTCGTCGATGTCAATCAACTCCGCCGAGGGAGTTGCCGGCAGACCTGGCATTCGCATGATATCTCCGGTAATGGGAACCAGGAAACCGGCACCCGACGCAATCTCGACCTGCCGAACGGTGACATTGAAACCGGTCGGTCGACCAATCAACTTGGGATCATCCGACAACGACTTTTGGGTCTTGGCAATGCAGACCGGCAAACCCTCGAGTTCAAGTTTCTTGACGCGACGCAGATCGGCCAGTGCTTGGGACGTGTAATCAACGTCATCCGCCCCGTAAATCGTTGTACAGATTTTGTGGATCTTGTCTTTAACCGGTAATGACCAATCATAGAGCGGGTGAAAATCACTTTGCCCATTATCGGCCAACTCCGCCACCGCCTGGGCCAGTTCCTCGGCACCCGCACCGCCCTGGCCCCAAACATCGGCCACGATCGCCTTCACTCCCTTGGCCGCGCTGGCCTGGACAATCGTTGAGATTTCCTCTTCGGTGTCCGTGGTAAATCGATTGATCGCGACCACCGCCTGGACGCCGTAATTCTCCAGGTTCTCGATATGTTTTTCGAGATTCTCAATCCCCTTGGCAACCGCCTCCTGGTTGGGTTCGGTCAATTCTTTGAGATCGCCGCCCCCATGATATTTCAGTGCTCGAACCGTCGCCACCAAAACGACCACCGATGGCTTGAGACCTGCTCCTGCGCATTTGATATCGAAAAACTTTTCGGCCCCCAGATCACAGCCAAAACCCGCTTCGGTCACGACGTAATCTGACAAAGACAATCCCATCCTTGTCGCAATCACCGTATTGGTCCCTTGCGCGATATTGGCAAACGGTCCGCCGTGAATGATGGCCGGGGTTCCTTCAATCGTCTGGACAAGGTTGGGTTGGATCGCGTCTTTTAACAAGGCCGCCATGGCGCCGCTGGCGTTTAAATCTCGTGCGTAGACCGGCTTCCTGTCCATCGTGAAACCGACAAAGATGTTACCCAATCGTTGTTTCAAATCGGGCAAATCATCCGAAAGACAGAGGATGGCCATGATTTCAGAGGCAGCGGTAATATCAAAACCCGTTTCCCTCGGTATGCCATTGGCCGTGCCACCCATCCCGACCATGACATACCTCAAGGCCCGGTCATTCATATCGAAAACGCGTTTCCAGACGACCGTTCGCGAATCGATCCCGATGGAACGTGTTCGACTTTGAAGGTTGTTGTCGATCAGTGCGGAGAGCAGGTTGTGCGCCTTTTCTACTGCCGCGAAATCACCGGTGAAGTGCAAATTGATGTCTTCCATCGGTAACACCTGGGACCAGCCACCTCCGGTTGCCCCCCCCTTGATTCCAAACACGGGACCGAGCGATGGCTCTCGCAGGACGACCGTGGTTTGCTTGCCAATCCGGTTCATGCCTTGCGTCAGACCGATGGACATCGTCGTTTTGCCTTCACCGGCCGGTGTCGGAGAAATGGCCGAAACAAGGATCAACTTGGAATTCGAGATGTTTCCGTGATCAATCAGCGACAGCGGCAGCTTGGCTTTGTAATGCCCGTATGGCTGCAGATCCTGGGTATCGATCGCGAGTTGAGATGCAATTTCCGTGACCGTCTTGAGGTTCACTTGCCGGGCAATCTCGATATCCGATGGCATGGGTTGTTCCAAGTCATTTAGGGGCTAAAACGGCTGTAACTTATTCATAACATGTTGTGAATTCAAGCGAAAACATGCCTGAAACGGTATGATTTTCGCCGTAGTCCTCTTTGTTTATTTTCGACAAATTCGCCTGTTCAGCTCCAATGGGATCGGCCCAACCTCGAGTTGGTAACCAAAAAAAAGACCTTTCCCAGCTGTCTGCCCGTCGATGAGTTGGGCAGTTTTGATAGAAAAAAATTGCTTTTGCCCAATAAACCCCCAATGAACTCGGTGGCCGGACGAATACAAAGCAACAGATGATGGTCCCGTTGGAAAAAAAGCATGAAATCTCAACGTCTCAAGAACCTCTTGTTGCTTACCGCCTTTTCAATTTATTCCGGCAATGGTTTGTTTGCACAAAACCCGGCCGAATTGACGGATCGGAGCGGCCAAACGGACGCTTCGGCGGTAGAGACCAAAACGAAACAAAACCAGGCGACCCGGTTTATCAGGCTCCAACGGGACGCATCGGGCAACCCAGTCGCCCTGCAAACCTCGATCACTCGTTACCAGGATAAAACGGGAAAGATCTTAGTTGATTTAGTGGGCGCCGTGCACATCGGAGAAGCCGACTATTACAAACGTTTGAATCAGCAATTCACCCAGTACGATGTGGTCCTATACGAGCTGGTCGCACCCGAGGGAACTCGGATTCCGAAGGGTGGCCGAACCGATTCCAGCAACCCACTCTCCTGGCTACAAGCCTCCATGAAAAACATGTTGGGTCTCGAATCCCAACTGGAACTCATTGACTACCAATCAAAGAATTTGAAGCACGCTGACCTGTCACCGAAGCAGATGGCAACCCGCATGGCCGAACGGGGAGATACTCCGATAACCGTAGGCCTGTCAGCCGTAGCCGACATCCTCAGGCAACAAAACCTGGCCCAGCGGCAAGCAGCTTCTGAAACCGACTCAGCCCCGGTCGCCAGCTTACCGGAGTTGATGGATTTGTTGGGACAACCATTGGAACTCAAGAAGATGCTGGCCGCTCAGTTTACCGATTCCGGTGACCTGTCAAACAAGCTGGGTGCGACGTTGAACCAGTTATTGATCGTCGACCGCAATCAAGCAGCGGTCCAGGTCCTGGAGGAATCGATTCAGGATGGCAAACAAAAAATTGCCATCTTTTACGGTGCCGCGCACCTGCCCGATTTTGAACAACGCCTGACCGAAAAACTGGCCCTGAAAAAAACAAACCACATCTGGGTCGATGCCTGGGATTTGACCACCGCACCCCGCGGCAACCAACTATCCGATCCAGCCTCGGCACTGCTGAAATTAATGGAGTTGATTGATAACTAGAACTCCTCCAGATAAAAAGGGAATACGGCCTTGCCTGCGCCCAACAGAGAACAATCCTGTTGCCAACCCATTTAAGCTAATCTTATCCGACCGCAAACTTTTCAACCAAACTGGACTTAAAGGGTACTGCCGATGAAAACTTATCCCCCCAAAAGAAAACCACGCAAAACGGTCAAATCTCGCGAAGTGACCGGGGCGCCCAAATGGGTATTGATTGGGGTATCTGTCATTACGGGCAGCATTGTCATGTCTGGCATGATGTTTCTAGGCTGTGGTTTTCAGGCCCAGGTCTCCGGGATCACCGATGGCGGATCCAGTTGGTGGACGCGGTCGGACGATCCGACACCCGGGATCCACAGCGCGGCGGTCAGCATGACTACGCTTTTTAGCGGACCAGAAGAAGGTGTCACATTCGTTGTCTGGTCGGACTTGGCCAATCGCGGTGGAGACGGCGGAAGTAACAGTGGCAACATGTTGAACGGGAATAAAAATCGGGGCGCGTCGCATGTGGGCCGCCACACGGCTCCTGGTCGTGAACCAATCGGGTTTACAGCAGAGACCAAAGACGGGGTCACTGGGACCATTCGGTTTGGCGACACGACCTACGATTTCGCCAACGGGAAACTGTTCCTGGTTTCGTCGCAGCAGCAACCTGCCGAGATACTGCAACTCGATGTCGACACCACGAAGATGCCTGACGAGACGGAGTCGCTAATGGAATTCGCAAAAGAGAACGAGGCGATCCAGGCGTTCTTCGAGAAAAACAAGCCGCTTCCGGCTGAGGATCAATAGCGGGCTCGGCGACTCCCTGCCCGGTTCGGTCAGGGCGCCAGCTGTTCCAGTTCTTCCCAACGGGCATAGGCCGTTTCGAGTTCCGTCTCCAGTGATTTCAACTCTTGCTGACGGGTAGCGATGACGGCTCCCTCCTGCTTGAAAAACTCGGGCTTCGCCATTTCATCGTGAATCTGCTGGATCGACTGCTCCAACTGCTCGATTTGCCCGGGCAAAGACTCCAGCTCCTGTTTCTCCTTGTATTTCAACTTGCGGGGTCGCTCCGCTGCCGTCGACGATTTGACCGTCGCCTTTGGCTTGGCCGTTTTTGCCTGTACCGTTTCCGGCACTTGGCCGCCGGACTCCCTTTGCCTTAGCCAATCATCGTAACCGCCGTCGTATTCTTTCAGTTGGGTTTGGCCGTCAGCGCCCGCTTCAAACACGAAACTGTTACTGACCACATTATTCAAGAACGCCCGGTCGTGGCTGACCAACAGCACCGTCCCGGAAAACTGCACCAGGCGCTCTTCCAAAACTTCCAACGTCTCGGTATCGAGATCGTTGGTCGGTTCATCGAGGACAATCAGATTGGCCGGTTTGGCAAACAGCTTGGCCAACAAGATCCGGTTTCGTTCACCCCCGGAAAGAAATTTAACCTGGGTCCGCGCCCGCTCCGGCGTAAACAGGAACTGCTGGAGATAACCGATCAGGTGAATTTTCTGTTCACCCATCTGAATATGGTCGTATCCATCCCCGACGTTGTCATAAATCGTCTGTTCCGGATCGAGTTGCTCCCGCAATTGATCGAAATAGGCAATCTGTAAATTAACCCCCATTCGGACGCGTCCCTGATCCGGTTTCAACTGGCCCAACAGGATTTTCAGCAGGGTGCTCTTGCCAACGCCATTGGGCCCGATAATTCCGACCTTGTCTCCCCGCATCACGGACGCCGTAAAATCCTGGATGATCGGCTGATCGGCATAGGAAAAACAGACGTCGGTGGCCTCGATCACCCGATTTCCACTCCGCTGACCGGCCGTCAGTTTTAACGACGAGGTGCCCACTTTCTCTCTTCGCTCAACCCGTTCCTGTCGCATTTTTTCCAGCATCCGGACACGGCCTTCGTTGCGAGTCCGGCGGGCCTTGATTCCCTGGCGAATCCAGACTTCTTCCTCTGCCAATTTCTTGTCAAACAACTCGTTCTGCTTCTCTTCGGCGGCCAGGGCCTGTTCCTTGCGTTGCAGGAACGTACCGTAGTCGCAGGACCAGTCGTAAATCTTGCCTCGATCAATTTCGATAATCCGGTTGGCAACTCGCCGCAGGAATTCCCGGTCATGCGTCACAAAGATCAGGGTGCCTGACCATTTCAGCAGAAACTGTTCCAACCATTCGATCGCCTGGATATCCAGGTGGTTGGTCGGCTCGTCCAACAACAGCAGGTCCGGAGATTTGACCAGTGCCTGGGCCAGCAGGACACGCCGTTTCATTCCGGTGGACAGGCTGGAAAACTCCAGACCCGGCTGCAACTCCATGCGGGACAGGACCTGCTGGACCTGGTTATCGGCTTGCCAATCCACTTGCTCCAGTCCGGCCAACCCCTGGCGGACAACATCGGTAATCGTCCCCCCCCCAACCTCGGGCACATCCTGGCTGAGCATCGCGGAACGGGAGCCAGGATCAAAATGAATCGTACCCGAATCAGGTTCGATCGACCCGGCCATCAGTTTCATCAAGGTTGTCTTTCCCGCTCCATTTCGACCCAGCAGCCCAATCCGCTGCTTTCGATCAATGTGACAACTTACTTCGTCCAGCAGGGCAGGACCGCGGTAACGGATCGACAGATCTTTGATGGTTAAAAGGGGCATGAAAACCGGTGGCGTCGCGTGAGCATGGATTGATAATGAAGAAATAAAATAGGCCAACCACGACGATCGTAAAATGGCCAGTCCGGCTAAAAAACAGCGTTCTTACCTTTTTTGCCGATCGCGCGATTGGCGAAACGACCGTAAGAACGATAGAATTTGGCGAAGTTGCGACCCTTTACGAGCAAAACGATGAAAATTGACATCCCCGCTAAACCCGTTTCTTGCCTGGTAGTAACCACCGTCCTGTTGATTTCTATCCTCTCGGTCCATCCCGCCTGCGCCATGTTCCAGAAAGCGAATTACGACGAGTCGAAGGTACCCGCCTTCGAGCTTCCCGCCGTGCTGAAAACGGACGATGGCAAGGCGGTCCAGACGTACCATCAGTGGACCGAGGTCCGCCAGCCGGAAATCCTGGAACTTTTTCGCCAGCACGTCTATGGCCGCGTACCCGATGTGCCATTTGAAACGGAATTCGAAATCGTTGAATCCGACGACGACGCAAATCCACCTGTTCCGGGCGCCCTGCGGAGGCAGGTCAATATCAAGGTGCGGGCGAACGGGCAGGAAAAAGTGTTCCGGATGCTGATCTATTTACCCCGGCAATCCGACGGACCGATCCCCTGTTTCCTCAGCCTGAATTTCGATGGCAACCACGCGATTGTCGACGATCCGGCGGTGCTGGTAACCGACAGCTGGGTGCGAAACCTGGCCGACCGGGGAATTACCAATAACCGGACGAGTGACTCGTTGCGAGGAATCAAAAAGTCCCGCTGGCCGGTCGAAGAGATCGTCCGCCGTGGTTACGGCCTGGCCACGATCTATTACGGCGATATCGACCCGGACTACCATGATCAATTCCAGAATGGCGTGCACGCCATTCTGGACAAACCGGGCGAGGATCGTCCCGACGACGGCTGGGGCTCGATCGCCGCCTGGGCCTGGGGCCTGAGCCGGGCACTGGACTACTTTGAAACGGCCCCACAGATCGACGCCGAGCGGATCGCCTTGCTCGGTCATTCCCGGTTGGGCAAAACGGCCCTCTGGGCCGGTGCCAATGACCCTCGGTTCGCCATTGTGATCTCCAACAACTCAGGCTGTGGAGGTGCCGCCCTTAGCCGGCGTGAATTTGGCGAAACGGTGGCGCGAATTAACAAGGTCTTTCCGCACTGGTTCTGCTCCAATTTCCATTCCTATGGTCAACGAGTTAACGAGCTGCCGGTCGATCAACACTTGCTGATCGCCGCCATCGCGCCACGGCCCGTCTACGTGGCCAGTGCCTCGGACGACCGCTGGGCCGATCCCCGCGGTGAATTCCTGGCCCTCAAAGCAGCCTCCCCCGCTTACGCCTTGTGTGGACGGGACGACTTGTCCGAAACGGAAATGCCGCCGGTCAACCAGTCGGTCGGCCAGCAGATGGGTTACCATCTCCGCCAGGGCAAGCACGATGTCACCCCGTTTGACTGGCAATGCTTCATGGACTTTGCAGACCGGCATTTCCAAATTGACGCTGGAAATGGTGGTGAGAAATAAACCCCCACGCTTTCAGCCGATCGATACTGAATGGGTTTTTGCCTCCCAACACGAAAGGGACCCGGTGATGAAACCGGAAGAGATGGAGCAGGCCATCATTGGCAACCTGCCCGATAAAACGGGTCGATCATTGGAAGAGTGGTTCGCCGTATTGCGCGATTCCGAACTGACCGATAAACGTGAACTGAAAGAGCATCTCAAGTCGGATCACGGTGTGGGCCATTTCCAGGCGCAAACGATCGTCAAACGCTACCTACTCCAATGACCCGGGACCGGAGACTCCTTTTAAACAACCGACGTTTGGTCCATCCCGAGCCTCTGCCCATCAATCGACGATCCGTATCCAGTCGATCCCGACCGTGGTCCCCGGCTGGCTGGAAAAATCAAGCTCCAGGCGTTTGATCGTGCCGTTCCAATTGGGTTTGGCAAGCGGCAAAGTATAATCGTTGTAATGGTTGCCGGCCGGGACTCGTGTTTTCCCAACCAGCTTGCCGTTGGCCAACACTTTTAGTTCGGTATCGTTTTCGCTGCGGGCGCGAATCACCAGGGAGCCGTTGTTCTTGGATACGTCCAGCTTGAGGCCATTCCGCTGCAGCGAAGCCTGTCCGTTCAACAGGTCAAAATCGAGAAACCCCTGGTACCCGGCAATGTTGGTCGTGTCCCCTTTGGATTGCCAACCCTCGGTCTGCCAGCCGCCGCAGTCAAACATAAACAGCAATTTACCATCGCCTGGATCGCGGCCATTAACCTTCTCCCAGGTGTCGGAGAGGCCATCCCCATCGCTGTCGGTTCGGATTCGTTCGTATTCGGCATTGACTCCCGTCCCCCACTTCTTCAATTCGCCGTTCATCGCCAATTCTTCATCCGGTTCGTTGCCGGCTCCCAGGTCTCCCTTGGCCAGCCAACGATCGAGCAGCTGACGATGTTCGGCCAGGATGGTGGCGAACTGTGGGTCGGCGGCCAAATTATTGAGCTGGGCCGGGTCCTTAACCACATCGTACAATTCCTCGGCCGGTCGCTCGCCAAAGTAAATTTCGGCCAATTTCGGATCGAGCGTACCATCGGCATACGCCTGGCGGAGTGCCTGCAGGAACGGCCGGTTATCGCGGTACTGCGGCTGCAGGAAAACCCGGTCCAGGAAGTAGTTCCTTGTATAGCGATATTGGTCGGTTCGTATCGTCCGAACCCGGTCGATCGTATGGTCGAGCCGGTCCTTGGCGCCCGCTACGAAGGTGCGGGGCTGGAAGTCGCCGGCAAACAGGTCCTGCCCCTCACACCACTCGGGCAGTTCAATACCAGCCCAGGCGAGCGAGGTCGCTGTCAGGTCGATGGTGTTGATCAGGTCATCGCGCACCGTCCCGGCACCGGGCACCGGCACCCATTTGGACGGTCCCAAAACGATAAACGGCACATGCAGCCCACCTTCGGTCGGCATCTGTTTATGGCGAACGAGGTTGTTGGCGCCATGATCGGAGAAATAGACGACGATCGTCGATTCCAACAATCCGTCCGCCTTGAGACGGTCGAGGATACCGCCGATGACCTTGTCGTCACAGCGAATGGCATCGTGGTGCTGGGCCACCAACTCGCGGTACATCTGGTCTTGCGGATAATCGGCCGGCACGGTGACCGAGGCCGGGTCGGTTTTTTCGGAGGGCGGTGTGCGTGTCGTGTTTGTCTTGCCACCTTTCAACTGGATCTGGCCAAAAAACGGCTGTCCCTCGGCCCGCTCCCGCCAGGGGGTCTTGTTGTTCTTCTGCGGTATCTTGGAATAGATTCCATCGCCCGCTTCGGCAAAGTTGTAGTCCGTCTTGCCAACATTAAAGGTAAAGTACCCCGCCTCTCGCATCAGTTCGGTGATCGTCTTCATCCCGGCCGGCAGGTACGTCTTCTTTTTTCCGCGGCGCGAACGATGCTCATGGGCCCCAAAACGGATCGCGCTGGCACCCAGCATCATCGAGGAACGACAGGAAGAACAAACCGGAAATGGAACAAACGCCCGCGAAAAACGGATCCCTTGGGCGGCCATCTGGTCAACTCGGGGCGTCGCATCCCGGTTCACCTGGCTGCCATAGCAACCGATCCAGGGAGAGGTGTCTTCTTGAAAAATCCAGAGGATATTGGGGCGATCCTCAGCCGCCCAGCTAGAGCCGACCATCATTACGGCAAGGCCAATACTAGCCCAGACAAGTTGTTTCGTTTTTATATCGATTTTCATGTCTGTTGTCTCATACCTGTTGTGATAACCGTGAAACTACGGTTTATCTTACGCCTCGCAAACGGCGTGTTCCAGTAGTCCCTTAACCCGGCCGACCATCTGGCAACTCACCCAGGTTAAGGCAATCGCGGCGTGGCACCTTGTTGAGATTGAATTAAAGGCCAGGCGTTTACGATTGCGCAATTTAATCCTCTAAGTTTTTATTACCGCGTGTTGAATTATACCCCAAACCGATAATAATCGACGTCATCAACCGGCGCTCGAATGCCAGCCGGCTATCAATCTGGAGACTTGGATGCTAAGCGAAAAGATACAGACCGCGATCAACCAACAAATCAATGAAGAAATATTCTCCGCCTACATTTACTTGGCGATGGCGGCCGAAGCAGACCGGCTGGGACTTCCGGGTTTCAGCAACTGGTTCAAACTGCAGTACCAGGAAGAACTCGGTCACGCTGACCGGTTTTTCAACTACGTGTTGGAACGCAACGGCGAAGTCGACCTGTTACCGATCCAAAAGCCGGAAATTGGCGGAGAATCTGCCTTGAGTTTGTTTGAAAAAGCGCTGGCCCACGAGCGGCACATTACTGGCTGCATCTCGAATCTCAAAGACCTTGCCATGTCGGAATCCGACCACGCCACGGACGTATTTCTGGAATGGTTCGTCAACGAGCAGGTTGAAGAAGAAGCCAATGCACAACTCGTGATAGACCAGTTGCGATTAATTGACGGCAATCCAAACGGACTATTTATGATCGATCGGGAATTGGCCAATCGAACCATAAGCTCTGAAGCTTAGCGACGCATCCCAATACTGGACGCCCTCGGAGGCAAGACCTCCCAGTCTCGCCCGGAAAACACGGCCACGCGAGCCGCGATGTTTGCAATGGATTGCCAATAAAACCATCCGAGGTGGTATTGGCTCGACAACAATCGCCTAGCGACCCACCCATTCAAGTTCCATATTTTCCGTGAATTCATCCATCCAGTCGAAATTCATTTCCTGCGAATAGAAGTTGGACAGCGACGTCACGTCGAACGGCACTCGTTTGAATGTAAAAAACTGTTGATTCAAGTAATCATCGCCCAGCTGTTCAACCGATTTTTCATCCTGCTTGACGATTTGAATCGCGTAAACGACGTCCAACGGCTGGTTGGCCGCGACACCCGACTCCATCTCCTTCAATGAAAAAACTTTTTTCATGAATTCCTGCCCGGGTCGCTCGACACCAATCGGCGTACTGTAACGAAGGTCACCCATCGTTGTGAACCAGGTAAAACTACCCGTATCAACCGCTTCGGTATACGTCTCGGACATCGACTTTTTTGTCTCGTTGACCGTGTCTGCGATTTTCTTTGCTTCTGCGCGGGCCAATTCCAAAGCTTTCTGCTGCCTCCAGTACTTCTCAACACTGGGCTTTGCTTCCTCGAAGGTTGGAACCCTTTGATCGATCTTCTCGGCCAGCCAATACAGGTAGGTCGACCGTGTTGCAAAATCCTCCACCTTGCTGGGCTGAAACGGTTCTTTATCGTGGTAGTTACCAAAGATCATGTTGCTTACATTTTGGGTGACCGGACGACCGTCCTGACCAAACACAAACGTGACAATCTTGCCCAACGGTTCCTGTCGCATTTGTTCATAATCAACGGCCGCCGTACTGTTGAATTCAAGATTGAACTGGTCAGCAATAGCCTTCAAAGCAACGTCGTCGAGAGGCGCAGGTTTTTCAGATTCCTTAGGGTTGAACTTGTTTTCCCACCGCGCGATGTTCATCTGGTGGACCCGTATTTTTGCTTCCGCTCGGCTGAGCGCTTTCTCCACAGCTTTCCGTGCATCTTCGGCTTTTAGATTTCGTTTAATTTCGTCCGCCACATCTTTAAGGGGTCGAGCGCGTTTCTCAATGGCCGGCTCGTCCTCCATGGTCGGACCCAGGATGTCACTTCCCTGCGTCGAACCCGCTATTGTGGGATCCGGCTTTTCGCCCTGAACAGGTTTTTCCACAGCGGGCTTCTTCGGATCCGCTGCGGTTGGCGGCGTTACCGCTTCCTGCTCTGTTTTCTGTTCTGCTTCTGCAGCACCAGAATCTGCCGTTTTATCAGCATCCTGCTCGGAAGCGGTCGCCTCTGATTCGCCCTCACCCTGCTTGTCATCTTCCTGCTTGTCATCTTCCTGCTTGCCATCTTCCTGGAAGGACACGAATTGGGAAGCGACGTCGACGGACACCACGGGCAGCTCGGACTCGTCCAAATTCTTGTCCTGTTTGTCCTGTTTGTCCTGTTTCGCATCCCCACCCTGCTTGTCGGATGCTTTGTCGGATGCTTTGTCGGATGCCTTGTCCGATGCCTTATCCGATGCCTTATCGGATGCCTTATCGGATGCCTTGTCCGATGCTTTGTCTTTGTCGGATTCTTTCAGGTCGCCGTCCGTCGTCGGTGGAGGGACTGGCGCCTTGTCGTCTTGTCCGGCTGCCTCGGTCGGTGGTTTGGGCGCATCCTCGCCCAAGCCGGGCAAGGGATCGTCCGTACTTTTAACATCTGGAGGCACCACTTCCATCACAACATCACTGCCTTGGGCAACCAGTTTATCATATTCCTTTTGAACCTCTTCGTCGGTCAGCTTATTCATCTCGTTTTCAAGAAACGTGTTGTAGTCAGCAACAAAGTACTGCGCTCGAACTTTTTTGCCGATTTTAAAACCGGGTCGCTGACCGGTGGGATCAAGGTATTCGTATTTCCCTTGATCATAATATTCTCGCAGTTCGCTTTCCGTAGGCGTCCCCGCTACCTTGTTGAGGTAATCATCGACCTTGAACGGAAGCACCTTACACTCAACGGTTCGATGAGTTCGATCATAGTACTGGATCGCTTCGGTAGGATTGGGCATCAAGGCAACGCCACTGCTGGTCAAAACTGACATTTGCTGGAAGGCAAGTTCGACTTCCAGGTGTCGTAAAACATGCTCCAACTCTAACTGTTTTTGATTGGCTAACTTGTTGATCTCTTTCATTTCGACAACCGAAACGGGAACCCCGCCGCAAACCATGCCCAGGTAGTCTTCGACCCCCGAGCGACCAATGACAACCCCCTCTTGCTTCGCCTTGTCGGCCATCAGCAGGCGAACCACCACTCGGTCATCAATTTCCTCTTCATTGAATTGGCCATTTGGCGTGAGCGGGCGGATTGGCATGGCCTCGGAACGAAAATTGTCGCCTTTTTTCTTGGCCGCATACTGTTGTAATTGAATCAAGAATTGATTGGTCTGATGATGGCGATGCGTAAATCGCTGAATTTCACCACGGGTGAATTCACCGCCCTTCCACTTAGCAATCACGTTATTCGTCACGTCACCCTCAGAACGGACAAAATCGGCCGGATTGACCATCGAAACGATGCCGCCCAGGCCAAAAATAAACATGGCACCAACACCGAACACAACCATTAAAATTTTGGCGTTTTTACGAAACCAACGAAGCGAATTGGCCATGTGATCTGTCTACCTGTAACGAAAAACGGACGTTCCCCTGGATTCAAGGGGCTTGACAATACCTTAATGCAGGGATTAATCATTTCCCCCAACAAGGGATTTTTCAAACATGGAAAAACCTGTCAACACTGAGATTATTGGAAAATCTATCGGCGATTTGCCGTAAATACAATGCCAAAACGAACTACCGTGACCCCCAGACGAACTCTTCAACTCGACCGATGTCGTGGTCCGATAAATACTCCGGACTCGTTACATACCGTATTTCTGGAGCCAAAATGCCTAAGACCCTGATTATCGCCGAAAAGCCGAGCGTGGCGACCGATTTGGCGCGGGTGCTGGGTAAATTGCCCGAACTGGGAAAATTCCAAAAGAAGAAAGATTTTTTCGAAAACGAGCATGCTTATATCTCTTCGGCTGTTGGCCACTTGGTCGAACTGAAGATGCCGGAGGGGCCTAATGGAAAAAAACTCCCCTGGGGCATGAAACACCTGCCAATCATTCCACCCAAGTTTGAGTTGCAGCCGATTGAACGAAGTCTGCCGCGTTACAAGGTACTTCTGAAATTACTCAACAAGAAAGACATTGAAACGGTCGTCAATGCCTGCGATGCCGGCCGGGAAGGCGAGTTGATTTTCCGCTACCTGTTGCAGTTGGCAAACATCAACAAAGAGTTTGACGTCCGCAGGATGTGGATGCAGTCCATGACGGATGATGCAATCATCGAGGCCTGGGGCCAGATGCGCGGCGACAAGGAGATGCTTCCCTTGGCAGATGCGGCGCTATGCCGGTCGGAAAGCGATTGGCTGATCGGATTGAACGGCACCCGGGCATTGACTGCATTTAATTCCCGTAACGGAGGCTTCAACGTCACAACAGCGGGAAGGGTCCAAACCCCCACGCTTTGTATCCTGGCAGAACGCGAACGAATTATCCGGGCATTCGTTCCTCGACCCTACTGGGAAGTCCACGCTGATTTTGCCGTCAAGAAGGGTGAATACCGCGGCCGCTGGTTTCGTGAATCTTTCGAAAAAGACGAAAATGACAACCAACTCAAAGCCGAAAGAATTTGGACCGTCGAGGAAGCAGACGCAATTCGCGACCGCTGTCTCGGTAAAACCGGGACCGTCGAGGAAGAGAAAAAACCTTCCAAGCAGGCGCCACCGCTGTTGTTTGACCTGACAAGCCTGCAACGCGAAGCGGGCAACAAGCACGGCTTTAGCGCCAGCCGGACCTTGCAACTTGCCCAGGCTTGCTACGACCGGTACAAGCTGTTGACTTATCCCCGTACGGATTCGAAGTGCTTGCCCGAAGATTATCTTTCGACCGTCATCAAGACCGTCAAGAATCTGGCCAAGGCCAAACCGAATGATGCGGTACCCGAAGCTTTGGCGAAATGCGCCAGCTGGATCATCGCCAACGATCGAATCAAGCCATCGAAACGAATTTTTGACAACAAAAAAGTCAGTGATCACTTTGCCATCATTCCAACGGGTAAAACGCCGCCAGCAAAACTGGATGAAACGGCAGCCAAAATTTACGCACTGGTGGTCCGACGCTTCCTGGCTGTCTTTTATCCGCATGCCGAATTTGAAATTACTCGTCGCATCACCCGAGTGGAGCAGGATTGTTTTCGTACCGACGGCCGGGTCCTGGTGATTCCCGGCTACCTGGAGGTCTATGGCCGGACTGCCGGCGCCCCGGCGGACAAGGGCGAACTGGTATCGGTGACAGACGGTGAAGACGCCAAGACGACCGATGTCGAATTGAAGGCTGACGAAACCAGGCCACCCGCTCGGTATAACGACAGTACGCTTTTGTCTGCCATGGAAACGGCCGGGCGGCGCGTTGACGACGAAGAATTACGGGATGCCATGAGCGAGCGTGGTCTTGGTACACCAGCGACCAGGGCCGCCATTATCGAGAATCTCATTCGTCAAAAATATCTCTTCCGGGACGAACGCAACAAACGGGATCTGGTCGTTTCCAACAAAGGCCTGGCGATGACCGATTTGTTGCACGACATAGGAATTTCAACTCTCGGTTCACCCGAAATGACCGGAGAGTGGGAATACAAACTGAAGCAAATGGAGTTGGGCCAGCTTGATCGGCAAACCTTTATGACGGAGATCAAGAACCTGACCAAGAATCTTGTCGAACAAACTCGCGGCTATACCGATGAGATTGTCAATCGACCATTCCCGGATCTACTCGCGCCTTGCCCCGAATGCGGTGGAAATGTTCACCGGCAGAAAGACGGGGTTTTCGAATGTTACAACCCGGAATGCGGCTTCCGTCTGAAAAAACACATCGCCAGTCACGAACTCACCGAAGACGAAGCCCGTGTGTTGATGTCGAACGGACGCTTGGGCCCGATCGAGACCTTCAAAAACCGCTTCGGCCAACCGTTTACGGCCGAACTGACCATCGCCAAAAAGAAACGCACCTGGAAAGTAGAGTTTATTTTCGAAGGTGACGATCTGCGGGAAGAAGAGCTCAAGAGTTTGAATGATGACAAACTGTTATGCGAAGCACCCACCGGCGACGGCACCGACGCAACCCTGAAGGTTTACGAAACCGAACGGGCTTTCCTGGCACCCCAAATGGCAACCAAAGTTGACGAACGCGGGGTACGCATCAGCAAGACGATCCTGCAAAAGGAAATCCCTTCGGAACAAGCCAAGAAACTATTTGTCGAAGGCAAAACCGATTTGATGCCTGGTTTCATTTCCAAGAAAAATCGGCGATTCTCAGCTCACCTGACGCTCGACCCCACGACCGGCAAACTAGGATTCGAGTTTGCGGCCCGCAAACCTGCCAAGAAGAAAGCAGCGGCTAATACCGATGAACAGACGGAGGCAAAGACCGAGGAAGGCAGTGATGCCAAGAAGACGGTAAAGAAGAAGACGGTAAAGAAGAAGAAAAAGAACACAAAAAAGAAAACGAAGAAAAAAGCAACCAAAAAAAAGCGACTGAAGACACGGAGAACGGAAGTTAAACTAGCCACCCTTTTTTGGTGGCAGTCCGTTACCCTCTGATTCCATCAACTGGGACTCCAACTCTGCCAACCACGCTTTCGGGCCTCCTTTGACATACCCTGTCCTGGCAACCACATTTCCCTCGGGATCGAGAACGAGGATGGTCGGATAGCCTTTGATTTCCTTCTCGTACTTCTGTGCCAGCTTCTTGTTTTGCAGCTTGACTCGAGATGACTGAGGTGTATTTCTCGGAAAATCGACTTTCAACAGGATAGCATTCTTAACGGACCATTCCTGGAACGGTGCGGTTTCAAAAACTTCCTTTTCCAAACGCACACACCAGCGACACCAGTCGCTACCGGTAAAGTCGGCAATCACATATTTCCCGGTCGACTTCGCCTCAATCATTGCCTGTTCAAAATCGTCGGTCCAGACCGAAACAGGTTGTGATTCAAGTTGTGATTCAATCTTGGGAGTATCCCCGAGATTAAATACCTCTTCCATGCTTGTTTTTACACAGCCACTCAACAAAACCAGGGCAAAACACGAAATTGCTAATAACGAACCAGCTGTTCGCTTTTGGTAAGGATTGTGAAAACACATCATCTGGTTACCCGGAGGAATAAACCCTGAAATCGTCCGGGGACGTTACCAAATGATTCCCGTTCGACCAACTTCAAAAACAGGCCGCCTGGCTTACCCACCTTTGCCAGAATCCGATTCTTGCTAGATTTGGAGGGGGAACGACGCCGACCCTCGGTCGGTTGACAATCTGAATGGCTGGAATTCCGACAAACAGGTTTACGGGCGAAATTCATGAACTCCCTGTCCGCGGTACTCGAAACGGCCGTCTATTGCCGTGATCTCGCCGCAGCACGGCATTTTTACAGTACGGTTCTGGGACTCACCGAGTATTCCGAATTGGCAGGCGAATATCTGTTTTACCGGGTCGGCCAAGGGATGTTCCTGGTGTTTAATCCTGAAAAAAGTCAACGCAAGAATTTGAATGGCGCCGCGGATCAACCACCCGGCCATGGCTGTAGGGGAGCTGGCCACATGGCGTTTACCATCGACCATCAGGAATTGGAACATTGGGAATCGCGGCTAAGGGAACATCACGTCCACATCGAATCACGCGTTGATTGGCCCGGGGGTGGAAAGTCAATCTATTTTCGCGATCCGGGCAACAACTCGATTGAGCTGGCAACCGCGGACATTTGGTCATGATGAATTGCACGGCAGATCGGTTGCGAGGCAGGCCAAACACAACGGGCGTATGTTTTACAGGAGACTTAGGTGTCCGAAAAAGTTGAAATCTACCAGGTCGATGCGTTTACCGACCAGCCGTTTACAGGCAACCCCGCCGCCGTCTGCCTGTTGAACCAGTTTCCGGCTGACGGTTGGATGCAATCGATGGCGGCTGAAATGAATTTGTCCGAAACCGCCTTCGTCTGCCCGGCCGACCACGGCTTCCAGTTGCGCTGGTTTACGCCGACTACCGAAGTCGACTTATGTGGCCACGCGACACTGGCCGCATCACACGCCCTGTGGGAGTCGGGCCGATTGCCGATCGACCAAACGGCCTTGTTTCAAACGGCAAGTGGCGAATTGTCAGCTTGTCGTCGCGGCAACCTGATCGAGTTGGATTTTCCTTCGGAACCGCCCGTCCCGCATGACCCTCCGCCGGAATGGCTGGCTGCCATTTCCTGCCCGCCTGTATTTGTCGGCCAAAACAGAATGGACTGCCTGGTCGAGGTTGCCAGCGTCGAGGAAGTGGAAACGATCCAGGTCAACATGCAACAACTCTCGACGCTCCCCGTTCGCGGCTTGATTGTTACGGCCAAGTGCGAACAGCCAGATTTCGACTTCGTCTCCAGGTTCTTTGCGCCGGCCGTTGGAGTCAACGAGGATCCTGTGACCGGTTCCGCCCATTGCTGCCTGGCCCCTTACTGGGGCAAAAAGCTGGGGCTCGACCGGATGAGAGCGCACCAGGCATCGTCACGCGGAGGTGTTGTCGAAATGAGAATTATCCCGAACCGCGTGGTTCTCGGTGGAAACGCAAGGACCATTTTTCGCGGTGTACTGGCCATCGATTCTCGGGAATCCGAGACTTCCTCCGATGCGGGCCAGAATTAATCGGTTTCGCCTGCCAAAAAAAACCGCGCCTGGCAGGGCGCGGTATGCATAGCGGTTAAATCAAGGCAGCGCTCAACCTATTTGATCCGCTCACCTTCAACTTCAATCTCACCCTGATCGCCGGTCGCTTTTAACTCAAAATAGATCACACCGTCGACGTCCTTTTTCTTGAATTCAAGTTCGTACTCGATGAGAATGGCCTGTCCCTGGAAATCAATATCGGCCTTCACCGTGAGAACCCCCTGGCCGAACTTGATCTCACTGATGTCCAGCTCCGGGCCATCACTCGAAAAATCAACCTTCGGTTTCCCGTCTTCGACTTCGATCGACAGGACGGGCTCGACGGATTGGCCGTCCGGCGTCTCGAAATAGAGTTGCCATTGGCCGGCAACCTCTTCCAGTGAGACGGTCTTTTTTGCAGACCATTTAACATCTTTCGCACCGCTGCTGGGCACCTGGTAGGTACCAGTCATTTTGTTGTTGGATACTTTTCCTTGGAAGGCGTACTGTTTATCTTCGCCCTTAACCGGGAACATGACGGAAAACGTCCCGTCCTTGACACTGCCACTGTCCGATTGATAGGTCTTCTTGCCCGCCTTGAACCGGCAGTGCAGCTTGCCATCTTTTTTGACGATGGCCAGCTCGCAATCAGTCGTTTTGGTATCCCCTTTGTGTTTCCAGGCCCAGGTTCCCTCGACGGCTCCCTGTTTCTTGGTAACTTCCTGACCGGAAACACCGTTAAGCAACATCAACAGGCTGACCGTAATCACGAGGCTACCCAATTTAGTCATTTTCATTTTCAACACCTAACAAAATATTTTCCTAAAACGGCAAGGCCGTGTCTCACCGGATCCTACATAAACCGAAACGATAAGATGATCCAACCATCCGGTTGTTGCAAGATCCCCACCCCGTTCAAACTGCATTCGATCGACGATTATATCGGTTTCCCGAAACTAGTGAGCCTCCAGCCAATTCAAACCGGTCACGGCGTCCAATTCAAATAGCCACTAACCGAAGAGTACCAGGCGACCCGTTCGCCAGCATGAACTGGCTGATTAATTGGGATTCCCAGCCGGTTTCACCGGCCCGATACGGGCCGTGCCTTCAACACCACCGACAATGAAGTATCCCAACGGCTTATCATCCTTGTCCGTGATCAACCAGACATGACCGGCAAAAGTCTGCTGCGGCCTGCGCTCACCAGGCTGCATTTCTCCATACAGCTTATTCTCCTCTCCCTCAACATACCAGTATTTGACCACTTTCTTTAAATCATTCTGAAATACGATCCGCACCTCCTTGTTGCCGCGGGAACGGGGCAGCGCTGCCCGCGTCGTGTAAGGAACGAAGGTCAGCTTGTTGGACTTAAACGCTTTCAACGACTGTTCGTATTCGGCCAACGTTTTCTCAAACTCCTGGTCGTCAACCGGGCCAACCTTCTGGAATGCATACTGGGCTCGAAACACTGGCTTTCCATCCTCTGTCACCTGCATCTTCCCCTTTCCATGACCGTCTTTACCTTGATCACGAATATGCCTGACCGAAACTCCCGGGGGCATTGAGGGAGCAACGGACCGGACATAGTCCCGACCGGTTATGGGATCCGAGTAAACATGCTCTGTCCGTTCGAAAACCGTCAGTAGCGGCATATTGCATTACAAACAGCCCCAGTTGCTCGTCATAGTGAATTTTGAACCGGTACAAGTTTTCCTGGTTCTCATCTTCAAACCGCCCAACGATTTCGGCAGCAATTTTCCCGGCAACCAAACGTGCCTGCCAGCTGTCTCGCGTGGCAGTCTGCTCTCCACCTACCGGTCCAATCGTCCCTTTTCCCTGGAACTTGCCCACACCCCGCGCCAGGCTTTCCCGAGCCTGCTGGGGCGTCAGCTTCTTGTCTGGAAAATCCGGGATCTCCTCATCCTGGGCAACCGGAGCGGCCACGAGATCGGCAGAAATCTCCGTAACTTGCTGACCGGAAACACCGGTAAGCAACGTCAACAGGCTGACCGCAATCACGAGGCAACCCAATTTAGTCATTCTCATTTTCAACACCTAACAAAATATTTTCCTAAAACCGCAAGGCCGTGTCTCTCGGGATCCTCCATGAACCGAAACGATAAGATGATCCAACCACCCGCTTGTTGCAAGATCCCCACCCCGTTCATTCTGCATTCGTTCGGCGACTACATCCGTTTCCCGAAACTAGTGAGCCTCCAGCCAATTCGAACCGGTCCCCATCTCGACCACAATCGGGACCCGCATCGGCAGCGCCGTTTTCATCGCCTCCTCGATCAGGGGCACGACCTGTTCCTGTTCCGGTTGATAGAGATCAAAAACCAGTTCATCGTGCACCGTCAATAACATTTTGGTTTGGAAGTCACCCTGCTTGAGAACCTGGGCGACCTTGATCATGGCCAATTTGAGCATGTCGGCTGCGGTCCCCTGGATCGGGCTGTTCATGGCCAACCGTTCCGCGGCACTGGCCACCGCTCGACTTCGCGAGTTGATATCGCGCAAATAGCGTCGACGACCGATCTTCGTTTTGACGTAGCCGTGTTCCTGTCCATGGGAAATCATCGAATCGATATACGTTTGCACGGCCGGGTACTGCTCAAAATAGCTTTCGATCAGCTGGTTCGCTTCCTTCCTGGGTATGTTCAACCGCTGTTGCAACCCAAAGGCCGAGATGCCGTATATGATACCGAAATTGACCATTTTGGCTTTGTCACGCATCTCCCGGGTCACCTCGTCCAGTTCGACTTGATAGACGTTGGCGGCCGTAGCACCATGGATATCAACCCCCTGCCGAAACGCCTCGTTCATCGCTTCATCTTCACTCAGTTCGGCCATGATCCTCAATTCGATCTGCGAGTAATCCGCCGACAAAATCAGGTAGTCGTCATTCCTGGCAACGAACGCGGCGCGGATTTCACGACCCCGCTTCTTGCGAATCGGGATCGTTTGCAGGTTCGGGTTGTTGGATTGCATTCGCCCGGTCGCCGTCCAGGTCTGGCTGTAGTGCGTGTGCACTCGACCAGTCTGCGGGTTCACCGCATCGGGCAACTGGTCGACATAGACCGATTTCAATTTGACCGCGTTCCGGTAATCGAGAATATCGGCAATGATCGTATGCCGCCCGGCCAGGCGTTCCAATTCTGATTCCCGGGTCGAATACTGTCCGGTCGCCGTTCGCTTGGGGTTCGTTTCCAATTCGAGATCTTCATACAACACGACGCCAAGCTGCTTGGGAGAGTCGATGTTGAATTCACGTCCCGCCGCCTCAAAAATCTTGCCTTGCAATTCTTCAATTTCGACCGACAGTTTTTTTGAATACTGGTTGAGGTTATCGACGTCCAAACGAATGCCTTCGTATTCCATGTCGACCAGCACGGGTATCAGTGGGCATTCGACTTCGAAACAGACCTGGGCTACGCCCCGCGCCTCGATTTCCGGGCCAATGGCCCCGCTAACCTGCAACGTGATATCGGCGTCCTCACAGGCGTATTCCGCAACCGTTTCCACGTCGATGTCCCGCATGTTCTTTTGGTCCGGTCCCTTTTCACCGATCAAATCGCTGGTCGGAATGGGACGGTACCCGAGGTACAAGTTGGCGAGGTAGTCCAATCCATGCCGCATTTCCGGCTCTTTCATGCTATGAGCCAACATCGTGTCCAGCAGTGGACCCTTCACCTCAAATCCATTCCATTTCAAAATCGACAGGTCGTATTTCAAATTGTGTCCGACCTTTTTGATCTGTTCGTTTTCAAAGAGGGGTCTAAACTGGTCGATCACTTCCAGGGTTCCCTGCATATCTTCCGGGCAAGTGACATAAAACCCAGTATGGGGTTCGCAAGAAAAAGCGATTCCCAGCGGCTGGGCAGTCCGCGGATCCAACCCGGTCGATTCAATGTCCAGACAAACCTGGTCCTGCTTCATCAGGCGGGTCAACAGCGCTTTACGTTTTGCCGCCGTCTGGACCGTTTTGTAGTCATGCCGAACATCGCGAATCGTTTTTTCCATCACCGGTTCATCAAACAGCGTGGTCTGGATTTCCGTTTCACGTTTTTCACGAATCTTGGCAGCCCGCGAAGGAGCGGATGTAAACGACTTGCCAAAAAGTTTTTTGCCAAGCGAGTCGAATTCGAGATCCATGAACAAGCTCTTGAGCTTGTCCTCGTCCGGGGCAACCGCTCCCAACGAATCCAACTCTATCTCGTGGGGAACATCCAGCTGGATGGTCACCAGCTTCTTGGACAGACGTGCCAAATCCGAGTTCTCGATCACTCGTTCTTTCTGTTTCCCCTTTAGCTCGTCCGCATGCTCCAGCAAACCCTCGACCGAGCCGTACTGGGCAATCAGTTTCTTGGCCGTCTTGGGGCCAATGCCTGGCACGCCAGGAATATTGTCACTGGAATCGCCCATCAGTCCCAGGATATCAATCACCTGGTCCACTCTCTCGATTTCCCATTTTTCAAGCACCTCGGGCACGCCAAGCAATTCGTAATCGGATCCCTTTCGGCCAGGTTTCAAAACAAAAACATTGTCGGTTACCAGTTGGTCAAAATCTTTATCGGGTGTCACCATCCAGGATTGGAAACCCCGTTTTTCCCCCTGATGGGCCAGCGTGCCGATGATATCGTCTGCCTCGTAACCCGGAATTCGCACGACCGTCACACCAAATGCTTCGAACAGCTGATTGATGAAGGGCAACTGCTCGCCAATGTCCTCGGGCAATGAATCCCGTTGAGCCTTGTAGTCGGGAAAGACCTCGTGACGCTCCGTCGGTTCCGACGTGTCGAAAGCGACACAGATGTGGGTCGGTTTCTCGCGCTTCAACAGATCAAAAAGCGTGTTGGTAATTCCGAAAACGGCCGACGTACAAAGTCCCGACGACGTGAATCGCGGGCTGCGGATCAGTGCAAAATGAGCGCGATACGTTAACGCCATACCATCCAGCAAAAACAGCCGTTTCGAACCAGATTTCTCGGGGGTCGTGGTCATCAATGGAGATCCCGTCAGTCATTCGATTTACAGGTCGACAGAATAACATGAAATTCCCGGATCGTCCTTAACCCAATCGGAAACCAACCGAATATTACCGATCGTGAAACGGTTGTTGCCATCGACGCGCGAATGTGAAACAATCCTGTAGACGTTTGAAACAACATTTAAAGGAAATACGATGAATTGCAAGTCTGATGTAGACGCCGCGGTCGCTGACGTTGATTTTGACAGTAACCAGTACCAGTTACAAATCGACACAACCCAGGGGACCATCGTCCTGGATCTACTGCCGGAACACGCTCCCAATCACTGCAAAAACATGATTGGCCTGTCCAAGACCGGTTTCTATGATGACCTGATTTTCCATCGCATCATCGAGGGGTTCATGATCCAGGGCGGCTGTCCGGACGGGACCGGCATGGGGGGACCCGGATACAACGTCGATGCCGAATTCAACTCTCTTACGCACGAGCCGGGTGTGCTGTCGATGGCGCGATCGAGTGATCCGAATTCAGCCGGTTCCCAGTTTTTCATCTGCCTCGACAACCACGCTCATCTGGATGGCAGCTATACCGCTTTTGGCCGCACCGCCGACGAAGCGAGCCTGGAGGTCGTACGGACGATCGGGGCCGTCGCCACCGGCGCCCAGGACCGCCCGGTCGACGAAGTTAAAATCAACACAGTCACGGTCCTTGAGAATTGAGCTCCCGATCATGATTGACGTGCAAAGCCCGCTGGATCAGGAAGGTCTGGCGCTTTGCGCCATTTGGTGGGCATTGAGAATAGTGTCAAGCTGCCGGTAGTAACACGGCAAGCGGAACGGTTGGAAATTGTCTCCAGCATCTCCCATGTCTCCGACGCGTTTATTATTGACGCGAGCCGATTGGTTGCCGCCACCTTGGATAAAATCATTGTCAGCCACGATATATCTCTCGTCGTTTACGCCGGCCGTAGCACGCCAGAATTTTATGAACATGCCGAGCAAGCGGGAATCATGCGGCGCCTGCCCTATCACAAAGGGGTAAGCACCAGTGAGATTATTCGGCGGGTGGAAAACGTCTTGCGCCAAGAAGGCCTCTCTTGAAATGGCGCGATCGAGTGATCCGAATTCGGCCAATTCCCAGTTTTTCATCTGCCTCGACCACCACGCTCACCTGGATGGCAGCTAGGTGACCGTCGTTCAAAACGGAGTGGATCGCCCCGCGGCGCCGGGATTTCCCGGCGTCCTGCCGCGTAGAGCGAAGCGGGTTTGGCCCAGGTTCTGCAAGCTCGATTCATTCAATTGATGCCCCCATTCGCCCATTCGTGCCGTTTTCCTGCCAATACTGACAGACGCCCGGCGAATAGAGAGATGCGCTCCCGTTCGGGTGGGCGTTTGTCTCCCGCCGTGCGGCCCGATGGGAGGGAAGAGGTTGCTGGCCCGAAAATAGGTGTGAAACGTATGACATTGTTCGACAAGATCTGTGCAGTCCTCGCCCTGATACTCGGTGTGGTCTTACTGCTCCTCGGCGCGATCGGTTTATTTTTCGGATCGAGTGCCAATTTCAGCTTGCCCCCGGTGCTCGGCTGCCTGCCGTTTTTTGTCGGCTGGGGTATCTTCCGATCGGTCCTGATTGCCTGGCGCTCCAGCAACCAGATCCGCACCTTCGAGGACAACCAGCGCGAACTGCAGACGAAACCGTAAAGGGCTTCCACCTACACGTCGCACAGGTTGGTCCTGACACGAAGGCAGTATCCCACGAGGGGTGGAACCGCCAGCCGAACGAAACTACGGGTACTCACCCCAGGCAGCCAGCAGCAATCCGAAATCAAGCAACTGTTTAACGATGAGTACGCTGAAGAGCTAAAACGATTTGAAACGACCGTCGAAGAAATGAGAGAGGAGCTAACGGCTCAAATCCATGACGAGATGACCGACGAACAGCGCGAGCTGCTAAACATCAAGTGAGCAACGTCTCGTGGTGGACCGCACTGCCGCCATTTTCGTTCGCGAGACCGGAGTTCGGGGCACCCAAATTGCTGAATCTGCCAAGCGGGACATCGCTAAAATCCTTCACTCTTTCTCAACCAGGAACGTTGCTTGGCCTGGCCCTGGTTGTCGGTAATGGTTTTCCACTGCTCGACCACCCGGTCCAGCGCTGCCTGGGGTTCGATTTCACCGGCAAGACAACTCGTGATCGCCGCGTCCATCCGACTCCGGTACGCTTTCACCTCGGGGATCCTCGGGAAAATGAACGCCGTATTCGACTTGTCGGTCGCCTGCAGGATCTCGACATACGCATCCACCGCCTCGGGCGCAAGTCCCGGCCCGGTCCAGCGTTCGGCATTGCCCAGGTGACTGGCCCGGAAGGGGGCCCCGCTGGGGGATTCAGGCAGGAAGAGCAAGCTAATCTGTTTATTGGCCAACCAGGATATAAGCTCGAAACTCTCCCGAGTTTCGGCAGACGTCGTCGAGACCGAGGCCATCCGCCCATCAAATCCGAGCGAATCGACGTGAATCGGTTCGTCCTTGTCGCGGCGGACCGGCAACTGTTCTTCGAAGTCGAACCAATCCTCGGATCCGGGCAACCGAGCAATCTGAACGTTTCTATTAACCCCTGCCTGTTTGTCCAACAGTCCGGCCGATGGCCAGCCAATGGCCATCGCTGATTCCCCATCCAGAATCCTGCGGTAGGCGTCAGCCGGGGTCATCCGAAGATCATCCTCATCGACCACCTCTTTCACCGCAACGAGTTTCTTGACAAACGGCTTTTGATTTACCAGGGGATTCATGTCGTCGATATCAAAAACGGTAGATATCTTTCCCCGATAACGGATATCGGCAGCGCACATCGCCAGAAACGATACCGACGCCCACTGCTCGTTCATCGGTATATCAACCTCCGTGGGTAATGCCTTTCCCTCGGCATCCTTCAGGTCCGCCTCGCGGAGTCTTTTCGTCAATTCGAAAAAATCCTGCCAAGTCCTGGGGGGGGTCACCCCCAGCTGCTCAAGAACATCCTGCCGATACATCAACACCAGTTGAGGACTACCCAAAGGTGTACCCCAAGCCGACAAACCAAATCGAACCAAACGCGTTCGGCTTTTCCGAAAGAGTCCTTTCTTGTTAAATTCTTCCGAGTCCCATATCGACTTGGGTACTTCCTGGACCAGCTCTCTCTTGACCAATTCGCCGACCAGTTCGACCGGGTAAATGACGACGTCATTCTGTTTGACAGCCTGATAGTCATTGGACTGAAATTGTTCCACGGTCATTTCCGTCGTCGTCAGCTTGCCGTCACGGCGGGCCGCCCATTGGCGTTCTATCAACGGGCCGATGTTGGGCGCATCGACAATCAACAGAGACAGCGGCGAGGGTGCAGCCTTCTCGTCAACCGAGTCATCGTCAGCCACCGGCTTGGTAGGCGCCGGACAGCCAAGCAAACCAACCAGTAAAACAAAACCGAGAAAACTCGTCCCGAGTCTAACAGGCGTTTTTCTTTCAAGTTCTTTAAGCATGGCACCTATTCACTAACATCATGGATTTGTAATCCCTCTTCAGGGTTCCTGTTTCTACCGTCATGGGCAATGGCCCACGCCCCTACTCGACGCAGTCCGGGAATTCCAACCGCGTTCCATCACCCGGCCGAGGGACTGCATTCCAGTGCTGCAATTTTCTCAACACGTCGCTGATGTCGGCCACCGTCGAAATCAGTCGACAGCCAGATGGCAACGATCTCACGCATTTCAAGTTCCTCGATCCCGGCAGCCATGCACAGAACATTCGCATCATTGTGTCGGCGACTCATTTCAGCCGTTTGGAAATCATGACAGACGGCCGCACGAATTCCGGATATTTTATTGGCGGCGATGGAAACTCCAATTCCCGTTCCGCAAATCAGGATGCCTCGCTGGGATTCGTTCGCGGCAACCTGCCGAGCGACTTTGGCAGCGATATCCGGATAATCACAAGATTCACTTGAATGAGTACCGCAGTCAACCACTTCGTTACCCGTCAGTTGAACCGCTGCAGCGATCAGCTCCCGTTGTTCAATCCCCCGGTGGTCACTACCAATACTAATTTTCATCGCCATCGGCCCTTTTCTGAACATCGATTTCGGGTGCAAGTTTTTCAACCCAGCCGCGCAGGTGCTCGTCCATCTGCTCCGCACAATTTTGGTAAACATCCACTGGCATACCGATAGGATCCGAGATGTCCCGGCCGTCCAACCGAATCGTATGCGTACGTGAAACGGCATCCGGCCATCGCGAAACAATTGCCCGTTTGTGATTGGCCGTCAGGGTCAGAATCGCATCGGCCGAGCGAATCAATTGATCGGTAACCGGTTGGCTCCGGTAAGCTGAGATGTCCAGTCCCAGCCTGGACATCACTTCGACAGATTGCAAGGATGGCGGACTGCCGACTGCCGCGGCAATTCCGGCCGAAGCAATCGTCACGCCATGGCTTTCCAGTTCGTCGATCGAACACCCAAGTTGGGAGGCCAACTGTTTTTTCAACAAGGCTTCTCCCATCGGACTGCGACAGGTGTTTCCCGTGCAAACCACAAGTGCCATGAATCCCGTCATTCGTTTCAAAGCAGATTCTCCCAAGACACCAGCTCGCAACAGTTCGTATTGGTTTCCGGTTACTTTGACAACGGACGACGCTTTGCCGTAAACAGATTTGCCGTCATCCAATATCAGGTCAATTTCATCACCAAGATGGTCCACCACTTGTTGGCCATCCACCAAGTCCTGCTGTCCACTGATATTAGCACTGGTAAGCACTATGGGTCCAGCCAATAAGCGGAGTATTTGCAGTGTGGTGGGGTGCTCCGGCACTCTCAAACCGACCGTTCCGGAGCATACGGTTGCCCGCCGCACCGCTTGCGGCAACCTCTGGATCACACTATCCGGGTGATTGTCCTCCAGGACCAAGGTCAGCGGGCCGGGCCAGCCACGACGCCCCAAGCGTCTAGCCAAACGGGACAAATCGGGCACATAATCCAAAGCATCTTCCAGGCTTTTTACGGCAAACGCAAGCGGTTTACCCGGCGGGCGGTGTTTGATCTGCAACAACCGGTCTACCGCCTGCTCGTTAAGTGCGCTAGCCGCAATCCCATACACTGTTTCGGTCGGAATGGCCACGATTTTCCCGGCGGACAAGGCTTCGACCGCCAGATGAACCACATCGCGCAAATCCTCTGAGTTTTTGAGTTTGACAACGCGAGCGGGCATTAACGAAAGGCTCAGGATGTTGGGCGGCCGCAAAGGGAGAAACTCCTGTCACTATATCTCGGTGATTCCAGCCGGGTCAAGTGGCTTTTAATTCGTGCCAGACTCACCCGTTACCTTTACGACCGCTATAATTAAACGGTTCGCTTTCCCAACATGACGCCTATGAACGCCGCCAAGCAAACTTTACCAGAGGCCAGTCTCTTGTTCTTCCAGCAACTGAACTGTTGGTGGCTTGTCGTGTGCTGTGCCATCCTGGCAAGCAGTGGATGCCTCCCGGGCGAAGCTCCCGATTCGGACAGCGGAAGGGCCTGGGGCCGTCGCGGCTTGGGCGATGGCCGCTTCCAAAAGCCGCGGGCGATTACGATCGATGCGGAACAAAACCTCTATATCGTCGACATGACGGGCCGCATACAGGTTTTTGACACAGCCGGAAAACTGCTCAGGAAATGGCGAACGCCCGAAGTTAAAAGCGGCAAGCCGTGCGGATTATCGATGTCCAATGATCAAAAATTAATGGTCAGTGATACTCATTATCATCGTGTCCTGTTTTACGAACTGGACGGGACCTTGATTGAATCCCGCACCATCGGTGGAAAGCATGGTCGAGGCCCGGAGGAGTTCGGCTTTGTAACGGACACCGTGCAGGATTCGGCAGGAAATTATTATGTTGCCGAGTATGGCGACTACGATCGAATCCAAAAATTTGATCCGGCTGGAAATTACCTATTCGAGTGGGGAGGACACGGCTCGGAACCTGGCCAATTTCTCCGACCTCAAGGTTTGGCCATCGATTCGAACGATCATCTATGGGTGGCTGATGCCAGTAATCATCGCATTCAGGTATTCGACGCAACTGGTGATTCGGCCAAAATCGTAAAGATTTTTGGTGAGCCAGGTCGTCAACAGGGGCAACTCAACTATCCCTACAACCTTTTTTTCGACGGTCACGGTCACGTTTTCATTTGTGAATTCGGTAATCACCGGATCCAGAAATTTACGCTCGACGGCATTTCGTTAGGTACCTGGGGTACACCTGGCCGAAAAATGGGTCAATTACACCAACCCTGGGGAGCCTGCCTGGACGCCAAGGCTATGATTCATGTGCTGGACTCCTACAATCATCGGGTACAGCAGTTTTACTGGAATGACGGATTAGTGACAGGCGATCGATAAAGTCGTGATTGCCCTGCCAACAGTAAGGACACTCAACTCAAGATGGCCAGCAATAAAAACCAAGAGTATTGGGTAGGTTTCGATCTCGGCGGCACAAAAATGTTGTGCGTTGTTTTCAACGAGGACTTTGAAATAATCGGCAGGGCCCGCAAGAAAACAAAGGGGCATGAAGGGATTTCAGCGGGATTGAAACGAATCAATGCCACGATCCATGAAGCGGTTGAGGATGCTGGCCTGGCTCTCCGTAAGATCTCCGGAATTGGTATCGGCTGCCCTGGCCCGCTGGACTTCAAGAAGGGAGTCATTCGGGAGGCCCCCAACCTGGGATGGACAGACATCCCCATCCAGAAATCGATCGAAAAGGAATTTGGCTGCCCCGCTGTCATCGCCAACGATGTGGATGCCGGGTTGTTTGGCGAATACAAGTTCGGCGCCGCGCAAAATGTCCGCTGTGCATTTGGTATATTTCCCGGCACTGGCATAGGTGGCGCCTGTGTCTACGAAGGCCAATTATTCCGCGGGTCGAACACCAGCTGTATGGAAATCGGCCACATTCCCTTGATCAACGGAGGCCCGATCGACGGAGCAGGGAATTGTGGTTCGCTGGAATCCGTCGCATCCAGATTGGCCATTGCCGGAGCGGCAGCTCAAGCGGCCTATCGGGGACAAGCACCCTACCTGATGGAAAACGCTGGAACGGACATCAGTCAAATCCGCTCGGGCGTGTTGTCCGACTCCGTGGAATCGGGTGATCAGGCAGTCAAAGCAATCATCGAACAGGCCGCTGAGCACCTCGGAATGAGTGTGGTCACGGTGGTCCACCTGTTGGCCCCGGATGTGATTGTTTTTGGTGGCGGATTGATCGAGGCGATGTCCGAACAAATCCTGCCGATTGTCGAAAAAGTTGCTCGAACACGGATCCTGCCGTCTTTAAAAGACGAATTTAAGCTCGTAGAAGCCGAACTGGGCGACAATGCAGCCGTGATGGGTGCGGCCGCGCTGGCGCGGCAATTTTCCCTTGGAGATTGATGTTTTGGTTCTTGGTATGAAACCAAGTTTGTGGTACCCAAACCAAGTTTGCCGTAAAATGGAATCTCGCGCCCGCTGGCAGGCTTCACGGTTCTCGTCGTGACCATTGCCGAAAGCGCGGACAAAACCCGCTGCAGCCAACCACCCATGCTTACAATGAATTCCGACCCCAGTCAAACAACAACAGATCGCAGTCAACCACCCGCCCCGGTGCAAGTTGCGGTCATCGATATCGGCGCGTCGTCATTGCGGATGCAAATTGCCGAAATCCGACACGACCATTCCGTCGTGGCCCTGGAGTCGTTTGAACAAGCTGTCAGCCTGGGAAAAGATTCTTTCACGAAGGGCCGTATTGAAAAATCAACCATCGAGGATTGTGTTCATGTCTTGATGATTTACCGAGCCAAATTGGATGAATACGGCATAACCGATTCCCGCCAAATCCGGGTCATCGCCACCAGCGGTGTTAAAGAGGCGTC